>JBDTJH010000222.1:0-5171 GCA_039935955.1 Gemmatimonadaceae bacterium | reverse complement strand
GCTCCTTGATGCGCGATGGCTGCAGCCCTTCGTGCTCGAGACGCTGTGCGAGAAGGCTGCGCCGAACCGCAGTCTCGATCTCCCGGATATCGATCAACGATGACGCGTTGCGGCCCGCGTAGCGCTCGGCCTTGCCGTCGATCGTGGCGGAGTCGAGGACGAGGTAGCCGAGCGGTGGATCCTGAAGCCGCATCACATTGCGCGTCGCGATGCTCTCAGCCGCCGCGACACTCGAGGGAGCGATGGGGCGAACCTCCGCGCGCGTGGCCGGCCCGTTGATCCCTCCGGCGAGCGCGCCAGCGACACGGACGCCGAGCTGCGTGTCGGTGGCGTCGAGGATGACGATGTGCGAGAGGTCGGGGGATGGCCTCGAGCGACTCGACATCACGAAGGGGGCGATCGTGATGATGCCGAAGAAAACTGGGCCCAGCGCAGTGCTGAGCAGATACCACTTCGAGCGCACGCGCTCGAGGTATTCTCTCTTGATGATCGCCCAGAGCTTAGCCATGTCCGCTCATCCCCGGCTCGACGCCCGTCGCGCCCACCGTGTCGAGGAAGATGCGGTGCAGCGACGGCTGCACGAGCTCGAAGCGCTCGACCGTCGCGCCGGCGTCGATGAGCTTGCGAAGAAGAAGCTGCGCGTTCGCGTTTGGCGCGAGCTCCACCTCGACGGTGCGATTCGAGTCGTCGATGCGACTCACGAGTGAGCGATCGGCGAAGATGTCGGCGACGGTGGCGGGGCGGGAGTCGCCGAGTGCTATCGCGATGTAGTGGCCGCCATGGTTGGCTTTGACGGCGGCGATGGTGCCGTCGAGCACCTTGTCGCCGTGGGCGATGATGCAGACCGCGTCGCAGAGACGCTCAGCGTTGTCCATCAGGTGCGTGCTGAAGATGACCGTCTTCCCTTCGCGGCGCAGGTCGACCACCGTGTCCTTGAGCGCCTGTGCATTCATCGGATCGAGGCCGCTGAAAGGCTCGTCGAGAATGACGAGGTCGGGCTCGTGGATGAGCGCGCCGATGAACTGGACCTTCTGCTGCATGCCGCGCGAGAGCTCTTCGACCTTCGAGTTGCCCCAGTTTTTCTCACCGCCGGTGAGCGAGAGCCGGGCGAGCCACGTCTCGATGCGCTTATCGGCGTCGCGGCCCCGCACGCCTTTGAGCTCGGCGAGGAATTTGAGGACGCGACGCACTTGCATCTTCTTGTAGAGTCCGCGCTCCTCGGGGAGGTAGCCGATCCGATTGCCGTCGCGCCCCTGGATGCTCGACTGACCGAAGACGCTGATCGTGCCCGAATCGGGCTCGATGATGTCGAGGATCATGCGGATCGTCGTGGTCTTACCGGCGCCGTTGGGGCCGAGGAGGCCGAAGACGGTGCCGCGGGGGACCTGGAGGGAGAGGTTGCGAACGGCGACGTGTCCGTCGAACGATTTGCGGACCTGATCGATGACGAGCGCTGGCTCGGCCAAGGTGCAAAGCTCCGGTGGGGAAGTGGTGACGCAGTGAACTTACGAACTGTGACGAGGGCGGTTTCAGCGGAGCGCTTGCGGGGGCGTTGATCGCGGCTAGCTTGGCTCCATGCGACAGGCGCACCGCGCGGCCAGCGTGCTCGCCGCGTTTTGCGGCTCGATATTTTTGCTGTTTTTGGTGGCGCCGATCGTACGGCTGATTGGCGCGGGCGGCGCGTCCGGGCTAGCGCATCTCTTTACGGATGCCGAGCTGCGAAGCGCGCTCGCGCTTACGGCATTGACGGCGACGAGCGCGACGGCGCTCGCGATTCTGGGTGGGACGCCGGTCGCGTACTTGTTGGAGCGACGGGAGTTTCGCGGACGGGCGCTGTTGGCCGCGGTGATCGATCTTCCATTGTTGATTCCGCATCCCGTCGCGGGCATCGCGTTGCTATTGGTGCTCGGCCGACGCTCGTTGGTCGGCGGCACCCTGCTCGATCTCGGTATCCGTGTGGTGGGCTCACCGGTCGGGATCGTGTGCGCGATGCTGTTCGTGTCGGCGCCGCTGTACGTGAGCGCGACGCGCGAGGCGTTTGCGCGCGTGGATGTGCGCTACGAGGCCGTCGCGCGCTCGCTCGGCGATCCCGCGTGGCGCGCGTTTCGGCGCGTGACGCTGCCGCTGTCGTCGCGCGGGATGATTGCGGCGGGAGTAGTGGTATGGGCGCGCGCAGTGAGCGAGTTCGGCGCCATCGTGATCCTCACATACAATCCGAAGGTCGCGAGCGTGTTGAGCTACGACCGCTTCACGAGCTACGGGCTCGACGAGGCGCTGCCGGTGGCGGCGGTGCTCGCGATTCTGGCGTTCGTGCCGCTCTTCCTGCTGCGGACGCTGCGCGCATCGCGCGGCGCGGCGGCGTTCGTTCAGTGATCGAGGCGGAGGCGCTCGGCGCGCGGGTCGGCGAGTTCGAGCTGCGCGACGTGAGCTTCGTGGTGCCCGCGGGAAAATACGGTGTGGTAATCGGGGCGGCGGGTTCGGGGAAGACGACGTTGCTCGAAACCATCGCGGGTATCATCCCGATGAAGAACGGTGTGCTGCGGCTGGGCGGGCGCGACACGACGGGCGTGCCGCCGGAGCAGCGGAATACGGGGATCGTGTATCAGCATGGGTTTTTATTTCCGCATCTCTCGGTGGCGGAGAACGTTCGCTATGGCGCGACGGATTTCTCGTTTGCGGATGCTATCGCGAAGCGGATAGGGGCGAGCGACCTGTACGCGCGCGAGGTGCGGGGGTTGTCGGGCGGAGAGCGACAGCTGGTCGCGATCGCGCGGGCGTTGGCGCCGAGGCCGGAGGTGCTGCTGCTCGACGAGCCGTTTAGCGCGCTGGATCCGCGGCGGCGAACGCTCGTGCGGCGCGAGGTGCGCAGGGTTGCGCGCGAGCTTCGCATTACGGTGCTGCAGGTGACGCACGACTTCACGGAGGCGGGGCTACTGGGCGACGTCGCTGTGCTGATCGATCAGGGACGAGTGCTGCAGAGCGGGCCGCCGGAGCGGTTGTTCCGCGAGCCGGCGTCGCCCTACATCGCGGAGTTTTTAGGGGCGGAGAATGTGTACGCGGGCGAGGTGCGATATCTGGAGGACGCGTCTCCAGATTTCGTCGACGGCGCAACGGAGCTACTCGCGCGCGGGCATCACGCGATCGAGTTTCTCACTGGGGGGTTAAAGCTCTACACGATCGGCGACGCGCCGGCGGGGGACGGGCACGCGGTGATTCGCGCGGAGGAGGTGCTGATCTCGGCGCAGCCGCAGGAGAGCTCGGCGCGGAATCAGTTCAAGGGTGTCGTGAGCGAGATAGCGACGACGGGCGCACTGACGCGGGTGACGGTCGAGATCGCGGGTGAGCGGGGAGGGAAGAGCGCGCCGATCGTCGCTGCGCTCACGACTCGCTCTGCGCAGGAGCTGGCGCTGCGAGAGGGGAGTGAGGTGTGGGCGTCGTTCAAGGCGATGGCGGTGCATCTGTGTTGAGGCGACGTGCGCGAGTGAGCTGACCTCGCGTTGTCCTACATCTTGTCCAGCGCGTCCTTCCCGATCGTCGGCGCCCACGGAATCAGCTCGTACTGCGCGAGCCCGCGCTGGTAGTACGGATCGCCGTCGCGGATGCGATCGAGCGACGCGATGACGTCGTCGTCCGGCACGCGGAGAATGAGCATCCCGCCGTTGCGCGGATGCGCGGGCCCTGAAGCGACAAGCAGCCCTTGCTCGTTGAGCGTCTTCAGATAGGCGCGATGATCATCGACGGCGGCGACGACTTCCTCGAGCGGCCGGCGATAGCGCAGGATGGCGATGGCATACATGGAGCGGAATATAGCATCCGAATAGCGCGCACTGGTTTCATGCGCACGCCTGATACCAACGCTGCTCCGGAACAGCGACGTAGCCGCGTACCAGCTCCTGCACGCCCTCTCGTGACTAGTCGGCGTCGTCTATGCCATCTATTCGCAATCTCGGTCATCCCCAAACGAGACTCACCGCGCCGAAGCCGGCCATCACAATCGTGAACAGCTGCAGCGCGAACAGAACGACCGCAATTGTCGACGAGAATGTCCACAGCTCGCCCGCGAATAGCACCACGCCATACACGCTCGCCGGATATGGCAGCAGGACGATTGTCACTTCGCGCCCGCGAAATGGCAGCAGGCCATCGGAGGCGACAACCTACAGCCCCAACACCCTCCTTACCACCGTAATCAGCGTCTCCAGCATCGTCAGCCCTCCCGCCGCCCTCGCGCGCCACGACGCGCTCGGCCCCAGCGTGACAAACGGCGCTGCGATCGCAATCGCCACCACCGCAATCGCAATCACCGCGAGCGCCCATTCCTGCACGCGTGTCATCGAGCTTAGCATAGCGTCTCCAAGGTGTAGTTGGACTACACCACTGAAGACGCCGGACGGTTACATGCTCGATCGCACCACCCTGATACTCCGTCCCGCTACCGCCAGCCGCCGAGTATCGCCCCCATCACCACGAGCGCCACGACGAAATATGACCCGTGCAGCAGCGCGTACGCCGGCGGTCGCTTCTCGAACACCGTGATGATCCCGAACGCCATCGCGACCCAGCCGAATCCCGCGAGAAAGCCCGCCGTCGCGCCCCACGCGAGCGTTGTCTTCGGATCGTTCAAGAACATCGCGAGGTTCGCCGACATCACGAGCGTCATCACGAACGCGGCGAGCAGTCCCGCACCGCTGGCCTTCGGCGGCTCGTCCGGCCGGAAGCCGTTCGTCGTCTTCCACATTTTCCCGAACACCGCCGGCGAGTACCACAGCGCGCCGAGCACGAACGCCACCACCGCCGCGACGAGCACTGCCCAGACATTCAGCGTCGACATCGACATACGATCGCTCCCTGGCTGTCGAGAGAAAGCACGATGGCTTGGGTCACGGGACCAACCCAAATGCTGCCGCCAACGCCGTCATGCGAAACAACGCATCCGAGCTTCCTTGCTCTTGGTTGATCGTTCAACTTAATCTTCGGCGCCGCTCCTGCCAATATTTTTCTTTTTCAATCATGCCCCCAGCCGTTCCCACCCGCGATCGCCTCGTCAACTCCGCCCGCTTCCTCTTCTGGGAGCGCGGTTTCGCCGGCACCAGCATGGCCGACCTGCTCGCCCACGCCGAGGTCAATTCCGGCAGCTTCTACCACTTCTTCGAAAGCAAGGAAGCGCTCCT
>JBDTJH010000221.1:0-3895 GCA_039935955.1 Gemmatimonadaceae bacterium | reverse complement strand
ACTTGCTGCCTGCAAGCCAGGCGCAAGAGGCGCCGACTCGACCGCATCGGCGACAGTCGGAACGGTGAGCGGCGGCACGTTGCCGGTAGTCGTGCCTCCGACAGCGCGCCAGTCTGCCGACGCGATGGACGCGATGCACGAAAAGGGGATCAAGGCGTTCCCCGCGAAAACGGAGGGTATCGGGAATGTGTTGCTCGTGCCGCGCATCGAGAACGGTGTGAAAGTCTTCGACATCACCGCGAAGAAGAGCCCGTGGGAAGTGACGCCAGGCGTGAAGGTGGACGCGTGGGCGTACAACGGAATGGTTCCGGGCCCGCAGTTCCGCGTGCGCGAGGGCGACCGCGTCCGCATCAACTTCAAGAACGAGCTCCCCGAGTCCACGTCGATCCACTTTCACGGGCTCGAGCTTCCGAACAGCCAGGATGGCGTTCCGTTCATCACGCAGCCGCCGATCAAGCCCGGCGACTCGTACACGTACGAGTTCACGGCGCCGAATCCCGGCTCGCACATGTATCACTCGCACCACAACTCGACCAAGCAGGTCAGCCTCGGACTGCTCGGCGCCTTCATCATCGACCCGAAAAATCGCGCGAACGAGCCGCACTCGGATCTCGACCACATTCTCATTCTGAACGACGGCCTTGGCGGATACACGCTGAACGGAAAAGGATTTCCCGCGACGGAGCCGCTGATAGCGAAGCTGGGACAGACGGTGCGCATCCGGTTCATGAACGAAGGGATGATGATTCACCCGATGCATCTGCATGGGATGCACATGACGGTAATCACGAAGGACGGCTGGCCGCTTCCCGCGCCGTACCGCTGCGACACGCTGAATATCGCGCCGGGCGAACGGTGGGACGTGCTGGTCAAGTGCACCAACCCGGGCACCTGGGCGTTCCACTGTCACATCCTTCCGCACGCGGAAGCGGAGACGGGGATGTTCGGCATGGTGACGGCACTCATCGTACAGGCCTAGCACCGCCGCGCCGCTTGCGGCCCCGGTCGGGAGTAGTATTCAGTGATGAGCCCGGACCGTCACCCGCTGCCGCCCACGTTCGAGTGGATGCTCCCGCTTCTTCGCGTGCCGCTCGTCGCGAAGGTGGCGGGAGCGAATGCGATCATCGTGCTGGCTGCGATCGCCGCCGCGGTCGTGATGCGTCGCGGCTCGCACGCAACGGAGCCCCTGAGCGTGCAGCTGGTGCTGATCGTCGCGCTCGCGCTCGCAGGGAGCTTCGTACTGAACACCGGGCTGGTCGTGCTGGCGCTGCGGCCGCTGCAGCATCTCGAGTCGGCGGCGATCAGCGTGTCGCAAGGCGACTTCGACTCGCGAGTGCAACAGTCGGTACTCGCGGACCGCGACGTCGCGCACGTGGGGAGCGCGATCAATCTGCTGCTCAACGGGATGGCCGAGGATCGCGCGCGGACGCGGACGCTCGCGGCGACGGTGATCGGCGCGGGCGATCGGGAGCGCGCATACGTCGCGCGCGAGCTGCACGACTCCATTGCGCAGACGCTCGCGGCACTCGTGATGCAGCTCGGCGCCGCGGTGCGCGACTGTCCGCTTCCGGAGCTTTCAGCGCGACTGGAGACGATCAAGGCGCTCGGGAGCGATTCGCTCGAAGAGGTGCGGATGCTCTCGCACACGATGCACCCACGTGTGCTCGACGACTTGGGTATCATCGCTGCGCTCGAGCATCTGGCCCACGAGGCGGGGGAGCGAACGGGCGTCATGATCGACGTGAATGCAGCTTTGGCGGGTGACCTCCAGGCGCTGAGCACAGCGAGTGCGTCCGTTCTCTATCGCGTTGCGCAGGAAGGGATCGGCAATGCCGTTCGGCACGCGCATCCGCGCGTGGTGCACGTGCGCATCGCGCGCGAGGGTGTGAACGCGATGCTCGAGATCGCGGACGATGGCGACGGCTTCGATGTGAGTGAAGCCGGAGCGCGTCGGCCGGGGATGGGGCTGTTCACGATGCAGGAGCGCGTGTCGCTGGTGGGCGGGCGCTTCTCGATTGCGAGCGAGCGCGGCGCTGGAACGACGGTGGTCGCCCGTGTTCCGTTGAGCGCCGCATGAGCGACGACCATTGAGCGCCATCGTGCGCGTCGTGCTCGCGGACGATCACGCGGTGGTACTCGCCGGGCTTCGCGCCGTGCTCGGCGCTGCGCCGGATATCCAGATCGTCGGCGAGGCGCGCAATGGCGCGGAGGCGATCGCGCTCGCGGAGAAGCTCGACCCCGATGTGCTGGTGATGGACATCTCGATGCCGGTCATGGATGGCACCGCCGCCACCGCGCTGGCGACCGAGCGAAAGCTTCGCACGCGCATTCTCATCCTCACGATGCACGACGAGGAGGAGTATCTCGTGCCGATGCTCTCCGCCGGGGCGGCCGGCTATCTCGTGAAGAGTGCGGCGGACCGTGAGCTCATCGACGCCGTCCGCACGGTTGCGCGAGGCGAGATGTACATCCGCCCGTCCGGCGCGCAGCTGCTCGCGCGCGGGCTCACCCAGAAGGATCCGCTCGCGGCGGAACGCGCGCGCTACGATGCGCTCACCGAGCGCGAGCGCGATGTGATGCGCTACGTCGCGCAGGGCTACACAGCCCCGGAGATCGGGGACAAGCTCAACATCAGTCCGAAGACCGTCGACACCTACAAGCAGCGCATTGGCGAGAAGCTCGGCTTCACGCATCGCTCCGAATACGTAAAGCTCGCGCTTCGACTCGGCCTGCTCGATACGAAGTAGCTGCTACTCCGTTCGGAGCGCGATGCTCGGATCGAGGCGCGTCGCCCGAATCGCGGGGATCGCGCTGGCGGCGAGGGCGACGATGGCGAGTACGACGGCGACCGCCGCGAAGACGAGCGGATCGCGCGCGGATTCCTGATACAGCATCGGCTGGACCCAGTGCCCGGCCGCTAGCGCGATCAGCGCGCCGACGATGATGCCCGCGAGGCCGAAGCGGAGTCCTTCGCCGAGAATCATGCGGAGCACATCGCGGGCGTGCGCGCCGAGGGCGATGCGCAGACCGAGCTCCTGCGTGCGCTGCGCGACGTTGTAGGCGATGACGGAGTAGAGTCCGATCGCGGCGAGGATGAGGGCGAGGATGCCGAAGAGGAGAAACATCGTCGCGCCCACACGCCAGGATCGCAAATTCGGATCGACGATGTCATGCATGGGGGTGACGGTGACGTACGACGCGCCGGGCATGAGTGGCTGCAGCTCCTTGCGCACCGTCTCGGCGAGCCGGCGCGCGTCGCCTCGAGTGCGGATGAAGATCACTGCGTTTCGCGGGTCAGTCTGTTGGAGCGCGCGATAGTACTGCAGCCCGTTGTCTTCGATGAGATCATTTGCCTTGATGTTCTCCGCGATGCCAACCACGGAGGAACACGGCATTGTGTCACCGCCGAACTTGATGCATTTCCCGAGTGCGTTCTGACCGGGCCACAGGGCCTTCGCCATCCCAACCGAGATGATCGTGACGCGAGGTGACGATGCGATATCCGTCGAGTCGAAGCCGCGTCCGCGAACGATCCGCGTTCCCATCGTGCGGAAGTAGTCGACGGTCGCCATCTGGAGATTGAAGTGTCCCAGCCGTTCGACGGAGTCGACTCCTGGCACCGTGAACGATTGCGACATCGACTCCCACATAGGCACCGTGGTGAGCTGTGTGACGCGCTCGACGCCAGCGATCGACCCAGCCTGCGTCTGCAATCGCTGAAGCAGTACGGTGTTCTGTTCCTTCGAGAGATGCTGGCCGCGAAGATGCGGCGAGACGTAGAGGAGTGGCTCGACGTCGAAGCCCAGGTGAATGGACGCGACGTTCTGAAGGCTGCGGATGAACAGCCCGGCCCCAACGAGGAGGAACACCGACAGCGCTCCCTGCGCAACGAGGA
>JBDTJH010000220.1:0-10778 GCA_039935955.1 Gemmatimonadaceae bacterium | reverse complement strand
CGCTGCACGAGATGACGGCGGTGTGTCCACACCTCAAGTGCATCGTCCATTGGAATACGCTCGAGAAGTCGTGGGACTGCCCCTGCCACGGCTCGCGCTTCGACGCGTACGGGAAGGTGTTCACGGGGCCCGCGGTTTCGTCGCTCGCTCCGGTCGATGCCGACGGGAAGGCGGCCGAAGGGGCGTAAACGGGGTATTCTTGGATCATGTCTACAGTTCGATGCTCGCGTAGCGCGACGGGATTGGGTATATAGGTGGCCTCCCGAGGTGAGCCCGTGAGACAGCGGAACGCCAAGACCGGCCCCCCGCCCCCCATGCAGATCGGCAAGCTGTTCCCCGACGACCACGCCATTCTGTGGGCGCCGGTGGAGGGACTCACGCGCTCGATGGAGCTGTCGCCGCCCGCAATCGTGATCACACAGGGCGCGCTGCGCGAGGTCATCCGCCATCTCTCGTCGTCCCCAGAGCTGGAGCTGCTGGGCTTTCTCATCGGCGAGCCGAGCGAGTGCCCGAAGAGCAAGCGTCGCTTCCTCTGCATCACGGGAACGCTGCGCACGGGACACGTGATCGCCGAAGACGAGCCGGTGCAGATTCCGGACGCGGAGTGGCTGGGCCAGCAGCTCGAAGTGCGGCGCAGGCGGTCGACGCTGATCGGGTGGTATCACAGCACGCCATTTCTTTCGCCGTCGCCATCGCATCTCGATCTCGAATCGCATCGCGCGCGATTCACGGAGCCGTGGCAGTGCGGGCTGGTGATCGCGACGGAGGGGAACGATCCGGCGGGCGGCTTCTTCCGCGCGCACGCGGATCCCGATGCGGGCGGCGCGTACGTGCCGTTCTACGAGCAGATCGACGACGACGGAATTCTCGAGGGCGGGAAGCTGCGCACGCTGGTCGACTGGAAGAGCTACAGCACGTCAGAGCTCACGGAGCACGACGAGAACGAGCGGAGCGTGCACTCGTCGGGGATCGTGCGCCGCACGGATGCGGACGCTGCACCGCAGGCGCTGCCGCTGATGATTCCGCAGCCGCCGATCGATCCGATCAAGACGCTGCCGATGCGGAGCCGCTGGGTAGGCGCGGGGATCTCGACCGTGGCGGCGCTCGCGATCACCTTCGTGGCGGTGCAGATCTGGAATTCGCGCCGGCTGCCGGAGCCGCCGATGACGGCGATGTCTCATCCGCGCGAGCTGGTGGTGGTGCCGAATGCGGCGGCGATCGCGGCGCAGGCGCGCGCGGATTCGATCGCGGCGGCGAGCGCGGTGATCGCGCAGGGGACGGGCGCTCTGCCGGTGCCGAGTGTTGCGCCGAGCGCGGCGACGACCGTTGCGCCTGAGGCACCGCTGGCGGCGCCGGGCGCGCCGGCGGTGAGCGCGCCGATCCCGTCGGAGATTCGGATGGCGGCAGAGACGCGCTTCGATTCGCTCGCGGACTCGCTCGAGCACGGGCTGCACAACTACCACGACCGCCGTACGGACTTCGGGGAGAAGCGGCTTTCGTGCAAGGAGCTGTCGTACGGCTACCGCGCGGCGGACGAGGCGTTGGTTGGTCTCGCGAAGCTCGCGGGAGACACGCGCTCGCTCGACCCGGATCGCAGGTCGCGCTACAACTCGCTCATCGCGGGGATGGACACGGTGAACGACGACTTCGACGCGAGCAAGTGCAAGCGCGTGTGATTCGTTAGCGTCACTCCCATGCTCACGAGCTGCAGCAGCGCCGTGCGTCGTACCTCGTCCGCGCTCTGCGCGCCCAGCTGTGGGTCGTCGAGCGCGCAGGCACCGGTGGCGTCGGGATCGATGACGACGTCGAAGCCGCGCACGAGCGCCTCGCGACTCGATGTCGAGACGCACATGTGCGCGTAGAAGCCGGTGATGAGCACGGCGTGGACATCGTGCTCGCGCAGCCACTCCTCGAGGCCGGTGTTGGTGAAGGCGCCGAAGACATCCTTGTTGAAGAGGCGCTCGGTGGTCGCGAGTCCGTGCTGCGGACCCAGCCCTGCGCTCAGCTCCGCGCCCCACGATCCCGGAACGAACGCTCGCGACTCGCTCGGCCTGTTGTGATGTCGAATCCAGGCGATTGGCCGTCCGTCGCGACGCGCGTCGGCGACGTGGGCGAGGATAGCGTTGATCGCGCGATCGTGGTTGGGGACGGGGCGGAGGCCGGAGGGGGAGAATTCGTTCTGGGCGTCGACGACGAGGAGCGCGTACATGGGACTCCTTGTAGAATGAGATTCGATGTTGCATCAGCATGCTACAAGGAGTATCTATATGTAGGCAAATAGACCGAAATATTTTCGGTACACGCGAACCGAGCGCAATGGAACGATGATGAATTCCGCCATCATAGACGATACCGATCGCATCATCGTCGACGCCCTTCAGCGCAACGCACAGCTCCGCCTCGAGGATCTCGCGCAGCTCGTCCACATGGTCCCGTCCACCGTGCACGATCGCCTCCGCCGCCTCGCCCGCGACGGCGTCATCCGCGGCTGGACCATCGAGATCGAGCCGGCCGCCTTCGGACTCCAGGTGCTCGCCTTCATCGGCGTGCTCTCATCGAAGCCGTGCTCCAAGCTCATGCCCCACATCGAGCCGATCGCCGCGATCGAAGAAGCCCACTCCGTCGCCGGCGCGTATGGCTTGATGCTCAAGGTGCGCGTCGCGAGCACGGCCGCGCTGCTCGATCTCGTAGAGCAGCTCCGCCAGATCCCCGGCGTCGAGGGCACCGAGACATCGATCGTGCTCAAAACCCACCTCGACCGGCCGATCGCACTTCCGGAAACCCCCGCGCCGGCGAAGGCTCGCGCGCGCGCACGGTGATCGAGAGTGATTTCATGTCGTTCACATCGAGTGAGGGACACTCGGTTGACCCTCCACTCTTTGCGACGTTGACGGCACGGGCACGTCGACGCCGCGTCGGCTAGCGAATCGCCGTCGGCACAGGCGCCGCTGGCTTTTTCCCGTTGTCCGGCTCGTCGATGTTGTTCATGATGATCACGACGAGCGCCGCCGTCGTTATCGCCGCGAGAATGACGATGAGGTACAGCTTCCAGCGTCGACGGAGGCTTCGCTTTCGACTTGCCCAGCGCACGCGCGCCAGAGAGCTGGAGTGAGGCATGACCCGCCGGAGGACGAAGATCTTCCACCATAACCGCCGAGCCCGCCAACGGCAACGGCAGCTATTTCCGCCTCCGTCAGCGTGCCCTTACTGCAATCCGGCCCACGCGGTATGCACCTCTTCCTTCGCGTTCTCCGCGGCGGCGACCGGAATCGGACGCTGATCCTTCGGCGGGAAATACGCGTTGTGCACATACTGCCCGACCATCCGCTGCGTATTGAAGAACGAGCCATTCAACGCGATCGCGTTGCGCATCACCTTCGCCCACGAGAAGGGCAGCCCGTAGAAGAGCGGGAGGATCACGCGCTCGAGCTTCACGTAGAGATCGGCGATCTCCTCGCCCTCGTCCGACTTCGCGTCGCCGATCGACCAACCGGTCACGCCATCGATGCACCCTTCCACCCACCAGCCATCGAGCACCGAGTACGAGGGCACGCCATTGAGCGCCGCCTTCATCCCGCTCGTTCCCGATGCTTCGAGCGGCTTCGTCGGATTGTTCAGCCAGAGATCGACACCCGCCGTCATGAGATGCGCGATGTCCATCTCGTAGTTCTCGACGTAGACGACGTGCACCGATGACGGGAGCGAGGCGGCCGCCGCGTAGATCTGCTTGATCAGCGACTTCCCTCCCTCGTCGCGCGGATGTGCCTTCCCTCCGAAAAGCAGCTGGATCTTCCCCGAGCGCTCGGCGATCGCCTTCAGCCGATTGATGTCCGAGAAGATGAGATCGGCGCGCTTGTACGGCGTCGCGCGGCGCGCGAAGCCGATCGTCATCACCGCCGGATCGAGCTTCACACCGGTGCGCGCGTGCACCTCGGCGAAGAGCGCCGCCTTCGCCTCCGCGTGGGCATCGAGAATCTCCTCGAGCGGAATGTCGATCGCGTAACGGAGATACTGATTGTCGCGACGCCACTCGGGAATGCGGCGATCGAACAGCGCCTGAAATGGCGCCGCGGTCCACGTCGTGGCGTGCACGCCGTTCGTGATCGAGTCGATCGGATAGTCCGGGAACATCCCCTGCGAGATCTCGCGATGCCGCATCGCGACGGCGTTGACGTAGCGCGAAAGGCGGAGCGCGAGGTGCGTCATGTTGAGCGTGGTACCGTCGATCACGTGCGCATCGAAGAGCAGCTGCGCGCGCGCGTCGCCGAGCACGGATCTGAACTCGCCCTCGTCGAACTTGTCGTGCCCAGCGGGGACGGGAGTGTGCGTGGTGAAGATGCAGCGCTTGCGCACCCGCTCGAGAACGGCCTCGCTGATGTCGTTTCGCGCGCGCCCTGCGAGCTCGCGCTCGAGCAGCGTAAGCGTGATCAGCGCGGCGTGTCCCTCGTTCATGTGGTACAGCGCGTCATCCGCGTAGCCCATCGCCTCGAGCATCGCCGCGCCGCCCATGCCGAGCACGACTTCCTGGCAGAGGCGATAGTGGCTGTCGCCGCCGTAGAGGCAATCGGTGAGTGTGCGATCCCACTCGGTGTTCTCGGGGAGATTGGTGTCGAGCAGGAAGACGGGGACGACGTGGCCGTTGGCGCCGCGCACGTCGTAGCGCCACGCGCGGATCTCGACGCGACGTCCGCCGATCTCGACCGACGCGCGCGCGCGCTCGGGGGCGAGGACCTTCTCGGGGCTCCACGTGACCTCGGCCTCGTGCTGCTGCCCGCTCGGGTCGAGGGTCTGCGTGAAGTAGCCTTTTCTGTCGAGCAGCGTGACGGCGATCATCGGGACTTCGAGATCGGCGGCGGCGCGGAGGGTATCGCCGGCGAGCACGCCGAGTCCGCCGCTGTAGGTGGGGATCGCCTGCTCGAGGCAAATCTCCATCGAGAAATAGGCGACGATGGCGCCAGTAGGAATCGTCATGAAGCGGTGTGGGGGATGGGGTACGACGAGCGAAAATTAAGGTACGCGAGTGCGGATGAGCAGGGCGAGGGGTGCGACCTCGAGAACGCCGTCGACGGGGACGTGGACGGTGTTTCCGTGCGCTGCAGGAAAGTCGATTTGGCGACCCGAAATGGCGCAACGCCATCGGGTGTGGGCGAAGTCGATCGGGAGGTGGAGATCGGTGCCCGACCAGAGCTCACCGACGGGCGGGGCGTGGGGGCTGAGGGCGTGGGTGAGGCGCGGCACCACGATGATCGCGGCGTCGTCGAGGACGTCGAGGGTGTCGAGGGTGTCGAGGGCGGAGCGGCGGGCGAAGGCGAAGAGGTTGGCGCCGAGGGGGCCGTGAGCGACGAGGGGGGCGTAGGAGCCTGAGGAGAAGAGGGCTTCGTGGTTGGCGCGCGCGCGGAGGGCGTTGCGGATCACCATAAGCTTCAGAGTGTCGAAGCTGAAACTGGTGAACAAGTTAGGCGAAACAGGCCCCGCTATGTCACCGGTCGGTGACAATGTCTCCGGAGCGGTGAGTCGGTCAGCTCTGTACACGACCGGCTCGCGGTTATCCGGGTCGACCAGCGAGAAATTCCAGTACTCGTCGCCCTGGTAGATGTCGGGAAAGCCGGGCGAGGTGAGGTGCAGCAGCGTGCGAGCGAGCGCATTCCATGCGGCGCTTCTGGCTATGCTGCGAACCAGCGACTCGAGCTTGGCGACGAACTTCCGGCGGTCGAGGATCAGCGCGATGAACTCCGTGAGCGCGCGCTCGTACTCCTCGTTTGGATCGATCCATGACGTGCGTCCCTTCGCCTCGCGCGCAGCCTTGAGCGCGAACGCGGTCACGCGCTCGCGCAGCGGGATCAGACCATCCTCATCGAAGGAGCCGAACGTCGGCCAGAAGCCGACGAGCGTCTGGTAGAGCACGTACTCCATGTGCGGATCGGGGGCGAGCCGGTCACCCACGCGCTCCTTGAGTCCGCGATGGACGCGTGCCCACGCCGCGACCTGGCGCGACCACTCCTCGGGAATCTCGGAGAGCACGTCGAGTCGCGAGCGGACGTCCGCGCTGCGCTTCGTATCGTGCGTGCTCGTGGCGAGCATCGTTCGCGGCCACCGCACGCTCCGCTCGATGTTCGCATCGTGGAGATAGCCGACGGCGTCACGGAGCTCGCCGCCGGGATCCGCGCCGACCTCGTTGCGCGAGAGGAGCGGCGAATATCTGTAGAGCGCCGTGTCCTCGATCCCCTTCGCGGTCGCCGGCCCGCTCACCTGCTGGAAGCGCAGCACGAACGCATTGCGCTCGGCGCGCATCTCGTCGCTCGACAAAGAGGGGTCGGCGAGGAAAGTGTGGCCGAGGAGCTCGAGGAGGGGCGGGCGGATGAGAGCGAGGCTTCGCGCGGCGCCGAATGCGATCTCGAGCACGGCGCGGTCGTCCTCGTGTAACGCGACCGCGCCCGCCTCGATGTACGTGCGATACACCGGCAGCCGCGCGATCAGCTGCACTATTCCTTCGCCGAGCTGCACGCGCGTGAGCGATTGCGTGCGCGGGTCGCGGCGCGCGATCGGCGCGAGCAGCGCCGCGAGACGCTGGACGTCGGGCGCCAGCGAGCCGCGCAGGATGAGCGCCTTCCCGCGCACCGCGACCTCGTGGAAATCGAGCTCGGGGCGGCGGATGTCGAGGAAATTGCGATACGACCTCTCGATCTCGCGCATGCCGTCCGGATCGATGAAGATCGCGTCGAGCTGCCCGAGGAATTCGTAGCCGGTGGTGCCCGCCACCGGCCATTCGGCGCGCAGACGCTCGCGCCCCGAGAGGATCTTCTCGACGAACAGCGGAATCTCCGCGCCGGGGAGCACCTGCTGGATCGTCGCGTGCAAGCGATCGAGATACTCGCGCGGATTGCGCAGCCCGTCGACGTGATCGATGCGCAGACCGTCGAGCTGCCCGTCCTTCACCCACTGGATGATGCGGCGGTGCGTCGCGCCGAACACCGCCGGATCCTCCATGCGCAGCGCGACGAGCTCGTTGATGTCGAAGAAGCGGCGGTAGTTGATCTCGTGCGCGGCGCGACGCCAGAAGGCGAGCGCGTACACCTGTCGCTCGAGCAGGGCGGTGAGTCGCGCACGGCCCGCGTCGCCCTCGGCGAATTTCTCCGCGGCGTGTGCGAGCGCGGTCTGCATCGTGGGCGCGCGGGCCGCGAGCGCTTCGAGTCTGCGCAGGAGCTCGGGCGCCTCCTTCTGTCTCCGCTCGATCTCCGCGCGGCGGTTGGTGAGACGCTGCGGGAGCGAGGCGAGCGACTCGCGGATGGCCGCGAGCTCCGCTCTGTCCTCTGCGCTCGCATCGCGCGGCAGCGAGGCGAGCGTGTCGTCGAGCAAGGAGAGGATCGTCGTCGGATCGAGCGGAAAGCTGTGATCGAAGTAGGCGATGCGGAATCGTCCATCCTGCAGCACGACCGCGAGCTCGTTCTGCGCGATGACGTCCGCGAGCTTGTGGCCGAGGATGGGGATGAGGACGCGTCCTTTGAGTCCTCGCGCAGGGGCATCCCAGTCGATGTCGAACCAGCTCGCGTAGCGCGACGCCTGACCGTTGGCGAAGAGATCATCCCAGAACGGATTGTCGGCGCCCACGCCCATGTGATTGGGCACGATGTCGAGGACGATGCCCATGTCGTACGCGCGTAGCTGCGAGACGAGCGCCTCCCAGCTCGCTTCGCTGCCGAGCTCGGGGTCGAGTCGCGTGGGATCGACGACATCGTAGCCGTGCGAGCTCCCCGGGCGCGAGCGGAGCACAGGCGATGCGTAGAGGTGCGAGATGCCGAGCGCGGAGAGATAGGGAACGAGCGCGCGCGCATCGTCGAGCGTGAACGATGCGCTGAGCTGCAGGCGGTAGGTCGCGCGGATCGGTATCGTCATCGAGATGCCGAAAGCCCGCGTCAGCGACCAGCGCGCACAGGATCGGGGAACGCGATCGCGACCTCGGGATCCTCGGCGATCATCTCGAGCGAGTGCGAGAGGCGGCGCGTCCAGCTGCGAAAGAGGTCGGCGCTGACGCCGGGAAGATTCACCGGCTCGCGCTCGCCGACGAGATCCTCGAGATAGACGCCGACGAGCGCCGCCGGCGTGGAGCAGAGAAAGCGGTGCACGGCGCCGCGCAGCTCGGCGTTGCTCGGCGACTCCGCGAGGCTGCTCTTGAGCGCGCCTTCGGCCACGAGTCGCTCGACGAGGAATCGTCGCTCGTTCTCGCGATGCGCGTGCGCGGCGGCGGCCTGCTCATCGGATTGGATGAGGCCGGCCATGTGCTGGAGCTCGATGTCGCGTGCGGTCCAGAAGCCGGTGATCGTCGCCATGTCGTGAGTGTCGGCGGTCGTGAGCGAGAGCTTCGGATAGGACGAGGCGGGGCGGAAGCGGCCGTCGCTCTCGCGCTCGAAATACATCACGCGCGAGGAGAGAATACCCCACCGCTCGAGGATGTCGGGGACTTCCGGTGGAACGGTCCCGAGGTCTTCGCCGACGACGAGCGCGTGATGACGAACGCTCTCGAGGGCGAGGATGCCCAGCATCTCCGCGGTCGGGAAGCGCACGTACGCGCCGAGCTTTCCCGGCATGCCGGCGGGAATCCAGAACTGCCGAAAGAGGCCGAGGATGTGGTCGATGCGCAGCGCTCCCGCGTGGCGGAGCGTTGCGCGGATGAGCGCGATCCAGAATGCGTAGCGATCCTCGACGAGCTGGCGAGGATCGATGGGCGGCAGCCCCCAGTTCTGTCCCTGCGGCGCGTAGCCATCGGGCGGCGCGCCGACCGAGACACCGGTGAGAAAGAGATGACCGAAGGCCCAGACATCGGCGCTGTCGGGCGCGGCGCCGATCGCGAGATCCTGGTAGATGCCGATGCCGAGCCCGGATTCGCGCGCGAGCGTGGCGGCGGAACCGATCTGCCGGTCGAGCTCGAACTGCATCCAGCGATGAAAGTCGACCGCGTTCTCGTTGCCGGCGCGGAAGGCGACGACATCGGCGGAGGCGGGGTGGCGATATTCGATTGGCCACTGCTGCCATCCGCGCAGCTCGCCCGTGCCGGCGAAGTGATCATCGAGCGCGCAGAAGGTCGCGAAGTTGACGAGGGTCGCGCCTTCCTGCTCGATGTAGGTGCGATAGTCGCGGCCGCGACCGGAGCGCGCATCGCGATGGCGAACGATGAAGGTGCGATGGAGCATCTCGAGCGCGCGGCGCTTGAGGGCCCACGCGCGATCGTAGTCGACGTGCGTGCTCGAGCGCAGCGAGACGAGGGTGGCGATCGTCTCCGGATCCTCGAGAAGGGCGTGCACGTCGGTGCACTCTCCGAGCTCGGGCACCGCGGTGATGTCGATATAGATCGGATTGCGATAGAGTCGGCTGACGGGGCTGTACGGCGAGATGCCGTGGCCGCGATTGCGGAGGGCGTGCAAGGGATTCACGCCGACGAACGCTGCGCCCTTCTCACCGCTCCACTCCGCGATGGTCGCGAGGTCGGTGATGTCGCCTACGCCCCAGTTGCGATCGCTGCGCACGGCGTAGAGGTTCGCGATGAGTCCCATCGCGGGGCGGATCGGCGCCATGCACTTCGGCGGGACGACGATCAGCGTCTGATTCTCGCTGCCTACGGTGAGCGTGTGGTAGCCGATCGGAAGCTCCTTTCCTTCGCGCCAGTCACCGCCGCGCTCGAGCGTGAGCACCGCGCCGCGCGTGGGGATCGAGAATTCGGAGCCGTGCACCAGCACGCGGACGGGTGGGAGCGTGCGGGTCGCGTCGCGCACCTCGAGCAGGGTGAGCGCCGCGGCGGCGCGCTCTTCGGTGGACGCATCGAAGCCCATCGCGGCGATGATCGCGACGCGTGTGACATCCTCCGTGACCCGCGTCTCGCGCCCGGTCTGATCGACGTATTCGGAGAGAATACCCAGACGATCGGCGAGCGTGTGAAGTGCGGAGGCGGTCATGACATCAAAGGTAGCGTGTTGAGGGAGCCAAACGCCGAGCTACCTTTCGGAACATCGCCAACTCATGGAGGACAGGATGAGCCGGAATCGCTCGACGTTCGTTGTCGCACTCGCACTCGCTGCAGTACTGGTCGCCGCACGGCGCGCGCCGAATCATGTTGGTGCGCAGGCGGCTGATGGCTGCTGGTTTCAGCCGAAGTCGCAGGATCCCACGATTCGCGCGAGCAAGCACGACTCGACGTCGGTGGCACTCGATGGCGGAACGGTGAAGATCTGTTACGGCCGACCCAACGTTCGCGGCCGGCCGATCATGGGCGGGCTCGTTCCGTACGACCAGCCATGGCGACTCGGAGCAGACGAGGCGACGGCGATCTACGTTCCGTTCCGCGCGAAGATCGCGGGCGTGAAGGTCGAGCCGGGGTGGTATTCGCTGTACGTGATTCCGACGGCGAAGGAGTGGCAGATCGTCGTCAACTCGGACGCGAAGCGGTGGGGCGTCGACATCGATGCGAAGGTGCGCGCGAAGGATGTCGGCACGGGGACGGTTCCGTCGGCGAAGAACGCGGCGCCCGTCGAAGCCTTGACCATCGCGCTGAGCAAGGACTCGCCTTCGAAGGCGACGATCGACGTGCAGTGGGCGGACACCGAGGTTCGCATCCCCGTCGAGAAGCAGTAGACGCCCTGCGCGCAGAGCTACTGCGCGGGCTGGTTCTTCACCGTGGTGTCCGCCGGAGTGCCGGTGCGATGCGCGATGACGTAGAAGTTCGGATCGACCCTGAAGCTCGCGCCGTCTTTCAGCGCGAGCTTCGTCGTCTGCGCGGATGTCGTCGG
>JBDTJH010000219.1:0-6472 GCA_039935955.1 Gemmatimonadaceae bacterium | reverse complement strand
GCAACATGGCGACGTCGGAAGAGGCGTACTTCTCCGGCTTCCAGACGTACACGACCGATCAGAGCGCGATGAACTTCACGACCTCACAGGGCGTGTCGATCACGGGTATGGTCGCGGATGCGAAGGGCTGGAAGGGCACGTCGAGCCACAGCGCGACGACCAAGAAGTGCTACGCGGGCTTCGGTAGTCAGGCAGCTGCCACGACGCTCGACGGTATCATCACCTGCGATCCGTGATGTTTCGCGTCGCGAGCTGATGCGACGCCCGGATCTGATCGAAGGATGTATGTTCCTCCACGATCGGGTCAGGCTGATGCCTGACCCGATCGTGTTTCTCCCCTCGAGAGTGTCATGAGCTCCGCACCACTTTCCTCCAGCAGCACCGACAAAGACTGGCGCGGCATTTTCACCGCCGAGCGCGTCGCGCTCTTTCTGCTGATTCTGGCGGCAGCGCTGCCGTATCTGTCCTCGCTCACCTTCGGCTTCGTGTACGACGATCTCGGAGTCATCGTCGAGGTGCCGTCGCGGCATACGTGGCTGGGCGTGGCGCAGGCGTGGGTGCAGAGCTACTGGGGAAATCCGGAGACGGGACTGTACCGGCCGGTCGCGCAGTTCATGTACGCGCTGCTCTGGAATCTCGGCGGGGGGATGCCGTGGATTTTCCATCTGTACGCGATCGCGATTCACGTCGCGACGACGCTCGGCCTCTGGTGGCTGCTCGCGCGCGCAACCAATCGCTGGGCGGCGTTCTTTGGCGCGCTGCTGTTCGCGGTGGATCCGGTGCACGTGGAGGCCGTCGCGAACATCGTGAACTCGTCGGAGGTGTTGGTGGCATTGTTCGGCATCGCGTGCATTTCGGTTGTGCTGCGTGCGTCGATGAAGAGCGATGGTGGGGTGCAGATCGGCTGGAAGCCCGCGCTGCTCGCGGCGGGCACGTATCTGCTGGCGATCGGTGCGAAGGAAAGCGGCGCAGGGATTCCCGCGATCGCTTTTCTCTGCCTGTGGGGATGGCGCGCGTCGGACTCGGGACGTCGCCCGACGTTCCGCGAGGTGCTCGTCGGCGGGTGGCGCGTGTGGGCGCTGTGCACCGTCGCGCTCGCGAGCATGGTGACGGCGCGCTTCTTCGTGCTCGGCGGGCTGACGGTGAGCCAGCACTGGGTGACGCACGAGGTGCGCAACTTCACTTTCGCACCGCGCTTTTGGACGATGACGGCGGCGTGGCCGCTGATCGGCCGGCTGTTGATCTGGCCGAGCAAGCTCAGGATGCACTACGGATCGGACATCGTGATTCCACTGACGGAGCCGACGATCTGGGCGGTGTTATCGCTCGCATCGGCAGCGATCATCGTGGCATGTGCGGCGCTGCTCGCCCGCAGGGGCGACCGTCGTCCGCTCGTCTCGATCGCGTGGGTGGCGATCGCGTTCTTCCCCGCGTCGAATTTGCTGGTGCCGACGGGGCAGCTGCTCGCGGAGCGAACGCTGTATTTGCCGAGCGTGGGCATGGCGCTCCTGGTGGCGTGGGGCGCGAACCAGCTGTACGTCGCCGTAAAGAATCTCGGGCTGGGGACGTTCGCGGCGCAGCTGGTGACGGGAGTGCCGCTGGCGGCGATCGCGATCGGCGGGCTGCTGGTGACGTATCCGGAAGTGATTCCGTGGCAGACGAACTACACGCTCTTTTTGCATGGCATCGAGCAGGCACCGCGCGCGTCTCGTCCCTGGCAGTTGATGGGCGACCTGTACGCAAATAAGGGCGATCACGTGAAGGCGCTCAAGTATCTGCAGCGCGCTCACAACCTCGAGCCGCAGAACGACAATATCGTCTTCTTCTATTCGGAGCAGCTGCACGCGGTCGGCGCGTACGAAGGCGAGCTGGCGCTGCTGCGCGATGCGGCGAAGGAGAATCCGTCGAGTGAGCAGACGTGGGTGATGTATCTCGTCGCGCTCGGCACGCGTCGCGGGCCTGACTCGGTACTGGCGGAGCTCGCGCGCGTGCCCGCGCATGATTCGACGAGCCTGAACTGGCACGCGGTGATGAAGGGGGAAGCGTACTTCAACAAGGATCTCCCCGACTCATCCATCGCGACCTATCGCGCGGCGCTGGTGCAGCAGCCGCATAGCGGCAACCTGCACTATCTGCTGGCGAACATGCTGCGGCAGACTGGACGATTCCCCGAGGCGACGAAGGAGCTGGCGGTGGCGGACTCGCTGAAGGGAGCGCGACCGGAGGCGATCCTGCGGATGAAATCGGAGTTGGCGCTGGCGCGGGGCGACAGCGCGGGGGCGCGGAAGGCGATCAGCCAGGCGATCCGGATCGCGCCGCTGGATAGCTCGCTGGTGATCTTCCAGAGGACGTTGGGGCGGGCGAGCTAGCGTTCAGCCCTGAATCGCCAGCACCCGAATCAGCGTCACGCTCAAGACGAGCAACACCAGCAATGATGCGACGACGGTGATGACGACCGGCCTTCCCACTTTGGCGAGCGCCTTCAGATCAACGCCTAGTCCAAGCGCTGCCATTGCCGCGACAGTCAGCCACCCGGAGGAATCCTTCATAGCCGACGCAACCGGGGCGGGGATCAGACCGAGCGAACGCAGCGCCGCCATGACGAGAAAGCCCGAGATGAACCAGGGAACGAACCGGCAGAGCTGAATGCGCGCGGGTCGTTCAGCGTGGGCCTCCGCCTCATCGCGATGCTTGAGCGCAAAGAACAGCACGACGGGGCCGAGCATCAGCACGCGCACGAGCTTGACTAGAGTGCCCACCTGTCCAGAGAGCACGCTCACCGGGAATGCGGCTGCGATGACCTGCGGCACCGCGTACACCGTCAGGCCGGCCAGCACGCCGTACTGATAGTTGTCGAAGCGCAACGGCTGCATGAGAAACGGCAGCCCGACCACGACGACGACGCCCAGAATCGCCGTGAACGCAATCGAGGATGCGACGTGCTCCTTGTCCGCGTGAATCACGGGGGCGACGGCAGCGATCGCGGAGTTGCCGCAGATGGAGTTTCCGCACGCGACGAGGATTGCATGCTTGTGTGGGAGCCCGACCGTTCTCCCGATACCGTAGCTGGCGGCGATCCCGAGGACGACCAGCAGCACGATGCCGAGCGCGAGCGCCGGGCCCGCGCGGAGAAGGAGGGGCAGGTCGACCGACGCGCCAAGGAGCAGGACGGCCGCTTCCAGAAGCTGCGCGGCGGCGAATCCGATCCCGGCATCGGTGCTCGCCGGGAGGCGCCACGCAGTGCGAATGCACATCCCGAGGAGAATGGCGACGACGAGCGCTTCGATGACGGGATGGCCGAGCGCGTGCGTCTCGATCGCCGAGATCGCCACGGATGCGAGCGCGACGAGTGCGGAGAGCGCGATGCCCGGCAGGAAACGCACGATGCGCGGAGAGCGGACGGCAGCCGGTGCTGGAGCGGTGATGGGTGTAGCCATTGGGATCCTCGGAGTCGAGCGAAGTGATTCTCGCCGAACGATGGGATTCCGGGTCTCATGACGCAAAGACATATATCTCATGTCAGTATTACTATTCGTTATGGCCCTCAACCTTCATCATCTCCGGATCTTCGCCCGCGTCGCCGAGCGGGGTGGATTCTCCCGCGCGGCAGTGTCGCTACACCTCAGCCAGCCGGCGGTGTCCAAGTCCGTGCGCGAGCTCGAGCGCGAGCTGCAGACGACGCTGATCGATCGGTCGGCCGGCGCGTTCCGCCTCACTGACGCGGGCAACGCGCTCTTCACCCGCGCCCGCGAGCTTTTCGCAGTCGAGCGTGCCGCGGAGGAAGAGCAGCGCCGGCTGCGCGGGCTGGAGGGCGGAGTCCTGCGCATCGGCGCGAGCACCACGGTGGCGACCTATCTGCTGCCGCAGTATCTCGCACGCTTCCGCGACGCGCACTCCGACGTGAGACTTCGCCTCTTCACCGCGAACACGCGCGCCGTCACCCGCGCACTCGTGGAGCGGCGCGTCGAGATCGCGCTCGTGGAGGGCCCGGTAGACGATGCGCGACTTCAGGTCGTGCCCTGGCGCAAAGATGCGCTCGTCGTGATCGCGCCGCCGAGCCATCCACTCGCGACGAAGCGGCGCGTGACGAGCGCGGATCTCGCCTCGGCGCCGTTCATCGTTCGCGAGCGCGGGTCGGGGACGCGGCGAGTGGCGGAGGAAGCGCTCGCGCCGCTGGGCGTCTCGTTGCGCGTCGTGCTGCGCCTGTCGTCTACGGAGGAGATCAAGCAGGCGGTGGCCGCGGGGCTCGGACTCGCGATCGTCTCGCGCTCGGCGATCGGAGATCAGGTTGCGCTCGGGCGCATCGCCGTTCTCGCCGTTCCGGGACTCTCCTTCCCTCGCGATTTCAGTGAGCTGCGATTCGCGGGGCACGCGCTGTCGCCAGCCGCGGCGGCATTTCGCGCTCTGCTTACGGCGCCCCCGCGTGCCTCGCGGTGAGGACGTTCTCCACGCGCTCCGCGAGCGCTTCCTTCGCCGTCACGTTGATCGCGATGAGATTCCCAGAGACGATGTACCGCGGGCGCTGGGCGGCCGGCTGCGCCGGATTCGGCATCGTATCGAGCTTCGCCGCGTCGTCCTTGCGCGCGGCGGCCGTCGGATAGACGTAGATCTCGAGCGGGCTTCCGCTCACGGCCAGAAGATCGCCTGCGAGTGAAAGTCCTGCGTGATGCACGACGCGGTCGCTGTCGGTGATTACGAGCCCCGCCTCGCTCAGCCGCTTCACGATCTCTGCGCGATTCCACTCGTCGGTTTTCGCGGCGACTCCCTCCTCGGCCCTCGCAGCGACCGCCGAGTCCGCGCTCGGAGCCTTCCGCGGCGGCGCGGCGGGACGCGAGCATGCCACCAGCGACAGCGAAGCCGCAAGCGCGAGCGCGCGAAGCCGCATCACACCGTCTTCATCTCCGCCACGAGCCGCGACAGCGACGTCTTGGCGTCGCCGAACAACAGGCTCGTCTTGTCGTTGTAGAACAGCTCGTTCTCGATTCCTGCGAAGCCCGGATTCATGCTGCGCTTCAGCACGATCACGTTCTGCGCCTTGTCGGCATTGAGAATCGGCATCCCGTAGATCGGGCTCGTCTTGTCGTTGCGCGCCGCAGGATTTACGACGTCGTTCGCGCCGATCACGAGCGCAACATCCGCGCGCTCGAACTCGCCATTGATCTCATCCATGTCGTAGAGGCGATCGTACGGCACGTTCGCTTCGGCCAGCAGCACATTCATGTGCCCGGGCATGCGGCCGGCCACCGGGTGGATCGCGTACTTCACCTCGCCGCCACGCTTCTCGATCAGCTCCGCCAGCTCGCGCACCGTATGCTGCGCCTGCGCCACCGCCATACCGTAGCCCGGGATGATGATCACGCGCTGCGCATACGCCAACTGGAGCGCCGCGTCCTCCGCCGAGATCGACCGCACCGGCAGCCCTGAGCCCGCCGTCACCGCGCCCGTGGGCACACCGCCGCCAAATGCGCCGAACAACACGTTCGAGAACGAGCGGTTCATCGCTTTCGACATCGCGATCGAGAGCAGGAACCCGGACGCGCCGTCGAGCGAGCCGCAGATGATCAGGATGCTGTTGCCCAGCGCGAAGCCCGTGGCCGCCGCGGCGAGCCCGCAGTAGGAGTTGAGCAGCGCGACCACCACCGGCATGTCCGCACCACCGATGGGAATCACCATCAGGATCCCGAGCACCGCTGCGATGGCGATCATGCCGTACAGCGCCGCGGCATTCGTGGGATGCACGATCACCGTGACGAGCAGCCCCACCGCGCCCGCGAACAGCACGGCGTTCACCAGGTTCTGCCCCTTGTACGTGATCGGCTGGCTCGGCAGCCACTCCTGCAGCTTGCCGAACGCCATCATCGATCCTGTCACCGTCAGGGAGCCGAGGAGCATCTCGAAGCCCAGCGCCGTCATGCGCACCGAGGTGATCGTGCCCGCCCCGCCGTGGAACGCAGTGTAGTACTCGCTCACGCCCACCAGCGTTGCCGCGAGCGCACCGAAGCTGAGCGACATCGCGATCCGCTGTGGCAGCGCCGTCGTCGGCACCCACATGCCCAGCGGGTAGCCGATGAGGGTACCGACCACCAGACCGGCCATGATCCAGCGGTAGTCGACGATCTCGTGGTTGATGAGCGTGCCGATGACGGCCACCAGCATGCCGATGGCGGCGTACTGCATGCCGCGTCGCGCGCGGTCGGGGTGCGTCAGGCCGCGCAATCCGAGGATGAACAGGACCGACGCGACAATGTAGCTGAGCTGCGTGATGGTGTCGCGCATCTAGGTCGTCGGTGCCGGCTTCTGCGGCGTGTCCTTGCGGAACATCTTCAGCATGCGGTCGGTGATGAGGAAGCCGCCCACCACATTCGCCATCGCGCACACTACCGCGAGGAACCCCAGCACGGTCGCGACGGTGCCGCGGTGCGATCCGGCGGCCACCATCGAGCCCACCAGCGAGATGCCCGAGATCGCGTTC
>JBDTJH010000218.1:0-5740 GCA_039935955.1 Gemmatimonadaceae bacterium | reverse complement strand
CCCCGGAACGATTTGGCGCCGAAGTCGTAGCGCCGAATGTCGAGCGGAGTGAGGTGAAAGGATTCATCGCTCATAGGCCTCTCTCTCCAAACAGGACGGTGCCAAGTCGGATCATGGTTGCCCCTTCCTCGACGGCGAGCTCGTAGTCGTTCGACATCCCCATCGAGAGATCGAACGCAGGATGTCCCGCGTTCACCAGCAAATCACGCGCGGCACGCGCGCCCTGAAACACCGATCGCGTCGTGCGCTCGCTTGCGCCGAGCGGAGCCATCGTCATCACACCCGTCACACGCAGCCCCGCGCGCGCAACGAACCGCTCGGCTTCGGCAGGCATCTCAGCCGGCGCGAAACCGCCTTTCGATTCCTCCCCCGCGACGTTCACCTGCACCAGCGCATCGACGCTACGCTTTCGCGCGAGCCCGAAGACGCTCACCGCATCCGCGATCGAGTCGCGATCGATCGAATGCACGACGGCGAAGTGGTCGAGGTCACGCACCTTGTTGCGCTGCAGGTGGCCGATGAGATGCCAGCGCACCGGCACGTCCACAGCAGCCATCTTGCCGAGTGCTTCCTGGACCTTGTTTTCGCCGACGTTCTGGATGCCCGCCTGCCACGCTGCCTGCACTGCTTCCGGCCCATGCGTCTTCGTGACGGCGATCAGGGTGACCCGCTGTCCGTGCCCCCCGCGCGCCACCGCCGCAGCCACCCGATCCCCCACCTCCGCCAGCCGCGCGCCGAGGTCTTGAAATGACATAAGCTATGAATTTACCGAAGCTTACAAACTGAATCAAGAGATGACACCGCGATTCCGCTGCGAGCGATGGAGAGGTATTGCGATGGACATCGGAGGTAGGCGAGGAAGGTCTCGGCCGCGGGATCGATCCCGGTCTCCTCGCCGGAGCGCGGAGTGAAGCTGGCCAGCGGAAAATCGCGGACCATCTCTCGCGCGATGAGCGTGTCGGAGGAGGGCGCCTCGCCGCCGAGCTTCACGACGGTCGGGCTTTCCGGAGCTGTCGCCTCGGCAAACAGCAATCCGCGGGCGACGGTGAGTCCGCCGATCGCATCGCGCGTCTCGACCGGCGTCATCAGCGAGGCGACAACCGGGCGTCCGCGCGCGCGCGCCAACCGTGCGACCGCGGCGATCATCGCGGCGGAGCTCCGCGTCGGATCGACGTCAGCCGGCGCGACGAGCGAGTCTCTGCGCGCGAGCTGCGCGCGATACCATCGCGTCCCGAGCAACGGCGCCACGACGACCGTGACATCGGGACGCACTCCCTCCACCGCCTGCGCGTACCACGCGGGAAAGGAATCGTTGTCGCCGCCCGTGACGAGCACCGCGTCGCTCGGCGCAGACGCGAGTAGCGCGCGCGCGATCTGTATCGCCACCGAACGCTCCGGTTCGCCCCTGCGATCCGCGGCGGGCGCGTTGAGCGCGAGCGGCGCGGCCGCAGCAAGCACGCCGACGGGAATCCACTGCGCGCCCAACCGACACGCGAGCGCGACCGCGCCGATCCCCGCCCACGCGCCCCACACCCAGAAGCTCAAGACGAAGAAGTAGTCGCGGTCGCGTACCTCGTGCGGCGCGCTGTCGGCGAGCACGCCGAAACCGAACGACGCGCCCGCCTTGAAGTTGAGGTAGACGATCAGCCCTGCGCTCGCGCAGACGAAGAGCGTGGCGAGCGCGCGCCAGCTGCGTGCGTGCGTCCGAAGGTGCGCTCGGCTCCCGACGATGCCGAGTGCCGCGAACGCTAGAGTGACCGGTGTGCGCCACCACGACGGGGCAACGCCGTTCGAGGCGCCGAGCGCGACCTGCCAGTCCGCATACTCGAACCAGTTCGCAACCTGCGCCCAGAGCGGCGCCTGCCGTGGCCACATGCCGCCCGCGCCGTACTGCCGGCGTCCGATGACCTCCCAGAGCGCGCGGAGATTCGCGGGCGCGCCTTCGTTGAGCCACGGATCGAATCGCGCGCGCACCACGAGCACCGCGAGCGCCGAGATGGCGAGGAGCGCGCACGCGAGCGTTGCGAAGGTCTCGCGGGTTGCGTGCGCGTCGCGAACGTCGAGCATCACTATGATCGCAATCGCCAGCGCTCCCGCCGCCGTGACGCTCACGCTCGCCAGCCCCAGTCCCGCAGCGCACAGCACGACCGCCGCCAGCCGCGCGCCCGACCTCCCATCGAAGCTCCCATCCTCGCGCTCCGCCACGAGAAGCACCGCCGCCGGCGCCGCCACCAGGGCGCCCAGATGCAGCGGCACCGCGAGCACCAGCGCGTACGCCGTCACCGCTCGCCAGCGCCCGTCGCCACCGCGCCCCGCACGCTCCGCTGCGAGCAGCGTCAGCATGACGAGCAGCAGCACACTCGCGTACACCTCCGTCTCCGTCGCGCTCGACCACACGGTGAACATCCCGCCCGCGCACAGCGCTCCTGCGATCGCCATCGCGCGAGAGTCAAGGATGCGAGCGATGAAGAGTGCGAGCAGCCCACCCGCGGCTGCGGTGCACACAGCCGAGAACAGATTCGTCGCCAGCGCGGTACTGGCGAACGGCATCGCCAGCGTCCACGTGCGCGCGAGCATCACGTACAGCGGAGTTCCAGGCTGATGCGGAATGCCGAACGTCCGCACCGCGGCGATGAATTCGCCCGCGTCCCACATCGTGAGCCCGGGCGCCAGAGTCCCCACGTACGCGGCGAAAAGAATCGCCGCCGCGCCCGCCGCACCCCTGCTTGCGGAGCTCAGCCGGGGATCTGCAGCAGCGGATGCTCCGCCGTCGAGCGCGCCTTCCCGCCCGCGATGATGTCGCGCAGTTGCGGCGCCGTCAGCCCGCGAATGAGCTTCCCATCCTCCGCTACCGCGATCTGCGCCGTCTCCTCGCTCACCACGATCACGAGCGCATCGCTCTCCTCGGAGAGCCCGATCGCCGCGCGATGGCGCGTGCCAAGCGTGCGGTCGATGTTCTGTGCCTGCGACAGCGGAAGGATGCACCCCGCCCCCACGATCGTGTCGCCGCGAATGATCACCGCGCCATCGTGCAGCGGCGAGTACGGCGTGAAGATCGTCGCGAGCAGATCCGCGCTCACCTTCGCCTGCATCTCTTTCCCACTCTGTATGAAGTCGCCCAAGCCGATCTCACGCTCGAGCGCGATGATACACCCGATCCCCGATCGGCTCAACCGCTCCACTGCATCCGCGACCTCCTCGGCCACCTCGCTCACTTCCATGCGCCGGAAGAATCGAGTCACGCGCGACTGGCCGAGGTGCGCGAGCGCGGCGCGCAGCTCCGGCTGGAAGATCACGAGCGCCGCGAACGCGCCGTACGTGAACAGGATGCCGAGCAGATACGTGATCATCGTGAACTTGAAGACCCACGCGAGCGCGTAGGTCGCCACGAGTACGACGATGCCGATCAGCATCTGCACCGCGCGCGTGCCATGCAGCAGGAGGAGCAGCCGATAGACGCCGTACGCGACGACCACGACCTCGATCGCGTCACGCCAACCGAAGGCGAGAAAGCGCAGCTGTTCGAACATCGTTACTCCTCTCCCCCGCCCAGGATGCTCCACGCCAGATCGAGCGCGCGCCGCGCATGATCGACATCGTGTACGCGAAAGATGCGCGCTCCGCCCGCCAAAGCGAGGACATTCGCTGCGATCGTGCCATCGATGCGATCCTCGAGCTCCCTCGCGCCGCTGAGCTCTCCGATGAAGCGCTTGCGCGACACGCCGATCGCCACCGGCAGCCCCAGCGCCGCGAAGCGCGGCAGCTCCCGCATCACGGCCACCGAGTGCTCGGTGCGCTTCGCGAAGCCGACGCCGGGATCGATCGCAATCCGCTCGCGAGCGACCCCCTCCGCGCGCGCCCACTCCACCCGCGCGCCGAGCTCCGCGATGACCTCGCCGACGACGTCATCTCCATATCCCGCGTCAGCGTACGTGCCCATCGTCGCGACATCGCCGCGCGAGTGCATGAGGATCACACCAGCGTTCCCCGCAGCGCACACGCCCGCCATTGCGGGATCCAGGCGGAAACCCGAGACATCATTGATTACCTCGGCGCCGTGCGCCAGCGCCTCTCGCGCGACGCCGCTCTTGACGGTATCCACCGACAGCGGCACGCCCGGATTGCTCTCGCGCAATGCGTCGAGCACGGGCATCACGCGCTGCAGCTCTTCGTCGAGAGACACCGGAGTCGCGCCCTGCGGCCGCGTCGATTCTCCGCCGACATCGAGGAGATCCGCCCCCATCGAAATCAGCACGCGGCCGTGTGCAGCCGCGGCGGAGGGGGAAAAAAACTTACCCCCGTCGCTGAAGCTGTCGGGGGTAACGTTGATGATCCCCATGACCAGGGGTCGGTTCAGTTGCAGCGCTCGAGTCGCGAGCCGCCACGCCACAGCGCTCACGCGCGAGTCCGCCGAGCGGCGGAGATCACGCCGGTGCGATCTCCGGTCCGCCCAGCAGCCCCGGACGCGCCGGTTTCGGCTGCACTACGACACCCGGCACCACCGGCACCGGCACGACCGGCGGCACGCCGGTCTTCCGCGGTGGCAGCGGGTTCCCCTGCACGAGCGTCGCGGCATCCTCCGCCGTCAGCGTCTCGCGCTCCAGCAGCGCCTCCGCCATCCGCTCGAGCAGATCGCGATTGTCGATCAACGTCTGCTTCGCGCGACCATACGAGTCGTTGAGCAGCCGCGTCACCTCGGCGTCGACCAGCTGCGCCGTACGCTCAGACACTTCGCGATGCCGCGAGAGCTCGCGGCCGAGGAAGACTTCCTGCTCGTTGTCGCCGACGAGCACGGGTCCGATCGCGTCGGACAAGCCCCACTGCGACACATACCGCCGCGCGAGCCCCGTCGCCTTCTGGATGTCGCTCGATGCACCGGTGGTTACGTTGTCACGACCGAACACCAGCTCCTCCGCTACGCGTCCGCCGTACATCATGACGAGCCGCGCCTCGAGCTGCTGCCGCGTGATCGAATAACGATCCTCGACGGGCAGCGTGAACGCGATGCCGAGCGCGCGTCCGCGAGGCACGATCGTGACCTTGTGCAGCGGATCGCACCCCGCCGTCTTGATCGCGCACACCGCGTGGCCGGCTTCGTGGTACGCCGTGTTCCGCTTCTCGTCGTCCTTCATCACCATCGACTTGCGTTCGGCGCCGAGCATGACCTTGTCCTTCGCCTGCTCGAGATCGTCGAGATACACCTTGTCCGCGTTGCGACGCGCCGCGAGCAGTGCGGCTTCGTTCACGAGATTCGCGAGATCGGCGCCGGACATGCCGGGCGTGCCTCGCGCGATCACCGTCACCTCGACGTCATCCGCCACGGGCACCTTGCGCAGGTGCACACGCAGGATCTCTTCGCGGCCACGAAGGTCGGGAAGATCGACGACGACCTGGCGGTCGAAGCGGCCCGGTCGCAGAAGAGCCGGATCGAGCACGTCGGGGCGATTGGTCGCCGCGATGAGGATCACGCCCTCGTTGGATTCGAAACCGTCCATCTCGACGAGCAGCTGGTTCAGCGTCTGCTCGCGCTCGTCGTGACCGCCGCCGAGTCCGGCGCCGCGATGACGGCCGACCGCGTCGATCTCATCGATGAAGATGATGCACGGCGCATGCGCCTTCCCCTGCTCGAAGAGATCGCGCACGCGGCTCGCGCCGACGCCCACGAACATCTCGACGAAGTCCGATCCGGACATCGAGAAGAAGGGTCGCCCCGCCTCGCCCGCGACCGCGCGCGCGAGGA
>JBDTJH010000217.1:0-5133 GCA_039935955.1 Gemmatimonadaceae bacterium | reverse complement strand
CTTACGCCACTCGCCGCACGCGTGAGCACGATCTCGTAGCGCGTCCGCTTGTCCGCCAGCCGCATGCGCACGCTGAATCCCGGCCAGCTCTCCGGCACGCACGGCCGCAACTCCAGATGGCTGCCTTCTACTATAGTAAGGCCGAGCAGCGATTCTAGGGCGACGCGGTACATCCAGCCGGCCGAGCCCGTGTACCAGGTCCAACCGCCGCGCCCGACGTGCGGCGCAACGCCGTACACGTCCGCCGCGATCACGTACGGCTCGACGCGATAGACGTCGACTTCGTCCGGCGTGCGTCCGTGCGTGATCGGGCTCAGCATCTCGAGCAGCTTCGTCGCGCGCTCCGTGCGCCCCATCTCCGCGAGCGCACGCACGCCCCACAACACGCCGTGCGTATACTGTCCGCCGTTCTCGCGCACGCCCGGCAGATACCCCTTGATGTAACCAGGGTCGTGCGGCGTCTTGTCGAATGCCGGCGTCAGCAGGCGGATGAGCTTCTCGCTCTCCGAGACGAGATGCTCCTCCATCGCATCGAGCGCTGTCTCCGCGCGATCCGCCGGCGCCGCGCCCGAGATCACCGACCACGCCTGCGCGATTGCATCGATGCGGCACTCGTCGCCTGCACTCGTGCCTAGCGGCGTACCATCATCGTAGAAGGCGCGCCGATACCAGCCGCCGTCCCATCCCGCCGCGTTCAACGCTTCGCCCACTTGTATCTTGAATTCAAGATATCTCTGCGCGCGGTCAGTGTCACCACGCGATTCGGCGATCGGAATGAAGTCGTCGAGGATCGTGTAGAGAAAGAAACCGAGCCAAACGCTCTCGCCTTTCCCCTCGCGCCCGACCCGATTCATGCCGTCGTTCCAGTCGCCGCTTCCCATCAGCGGGATGCCGTGAACGCCCGCGGTGAGCGAACGATCGATCGAGCGACAGCAGTGCTCGTACACGCTACCCGATGTTCCCGAGTCCGTGGGTGTCATGAACTGCTCGTCCTCAGCGCCCACGATCTGGGGCCCCGTGACGAACGGCGCCGACGCATCGAGCACCGAGCGGTCGCCCGTGCTTGCGATGTAGAACGACGTGATGTACGGGAGCCAGAGCAGATCGTCCGAGAATCGCGTGCGAATCCCCTTGCTCGTGGGCGGGTGCCACCAATGCATCACATCTCCCTCGACGAACTGATGCGCAGCGTGCAGCAGGATCTGAGAGCGCGTGAGCGACGGATCGAGATACATCAGCGCGGCCGAGTCCTGGAGTTGATCGCGGAAGCCGAACGCGCCCCCCGACTGATAGTACGCCGACCTCCCCCACACCCGGCACGCCAGATTCTGATAGGCGAGCCAGCCGTTCACCATGATGTCGAGCGCCGGCGACGGCGTCTCGATCTGGACTCCGCCGAGCAGGTCGCGCCAGAAATCCCGCGCGGTGTCGAGGGATTTGTTGATGGTGCCGAGATTGTCGTACGTGTGTAGCAGCGACCGCGCCTTCGTATCATTCTCGGCCTCGCCGAGCAACAGCACGATCTCGACGGTTGCGCCGGGGGGAATGGTCACCGTCGTACGAAAGGCGGCGCACGGATCGAGGCCAGCGCCTGTGCGACCATCCAATGGCTCGCCCGAGTGCATCGCGGCCGGTTCACTCACGCTGCCAGTGCGCCCGAGGAACGCGGTGCGGTCCGTCGTGGCGCTCGGCCTCGAACCCGCCGGAGCGACGAGCGCGGCGAACGTCGTGCGACTCGAGAACTCGCCGCGCGAGCGATTCGTCGCGAGGATCGCCCCCGACTCCGCATCGCGCGCCGTCACCACGCTCGGGGCCGTCACCCACGGTACGTCGCCAAGCACCAGCTGCGCGTAGCTCGTGACGCTAATGGTTCGCGGCCGCACGCTGGTACTCTTGAGATTGATGCGCACGAGCTTCACCGGATCGCGCCGAGGCATCCACGTCGTCGTCGTCTGCTCGAGCTCGTGACTCGTGTGATTCCAGGTGGTGTACCCGAAGCCATGCCGCACCTCGTACGGACGAGGCGCCGGGGTCGGACCCGGCAGCGGCGACCAGAAGACGCCGCTCTCCTCATCGCGCAGATAGATCGCCTCGCCGTACGGATCGGAGACCGGATCGTTGAACCAGGGGGTGATCCGGTTCTCGCGGCTGTTCGCGCTCCAGCTCGTGACGGCGCCGCCACCGGTCACGATGAAGCCGGCGTGCTCGTTCGCGATGACATTCGACCATGGCATCGGAGGCCAGCGCAGTCCGGCGGGCGTTGCGTCGAGGCGGATGACGTACTCCGTACCGTCCTTCGAAAATCCGCCAAGTCCGTTGAAGAAGCGGAGTTCCTCTTCGCCGTTCGCGACGATGGTCTTCTTCGGAGCCTCCGCCGCACGATACCGATCAGCGACGACGGCGGTTTCGGGCCGCGGAGCTGCCGCGCGCCCAGACACGACGCGCAACACCGGCGTTCCGCGATGTGCGACGATGGCCATCGCCTCCTCGCGTGTGTGCCCGGCGCCGAGCATCGCGACGAGCTCCGTGTGCGCGCCGGCCGCGAGTGTGACCGCGCTCTGCAGAGAGAAGATTGGGTCGAGGACCGCGCCCGTCGTCCCACTAAGCGCACCGCCGGCATCAAGCGACATGGGTCGCGCAGTCGTGCGCCCGCGCCCGAGGAAGCGCATGCGGTCCGTTTCATACGCCAGCCTGGTCGCACCGCCGACGCTTCTCAGCGTGTGGACCACCCAGAGCGGCTCATCGTCAGCCGCGCGCAACCTGCGCATCGCGAGCAGCGCCTGCGCTGGCGCGTCCCACTCCGTCTGCACGAAGAGCTTCGAGAATGCCGGATGCGATGCGTCCGCGACCGGCGTGTTGAGCACGAGCTCCGCGTACGTCGTCACGTCGAGCGTGCGCGCGCGCCCGCTCAGATTCTCGATCGTGAGCCTGCGCTCCTCCGCGGGCGTGTTCGTCGCCAGCGTTACATCGAGCGTCGTCCGGATGCCATCGTGCTCGCGAACGAGCGTCACAATCCCGTCGTGCGCGACCGCCTCGTACGGATCAGCATTGCGCACCGGCTCCGCGCCCGCGCTCCACACATCCCCGCTCTCAAGGTCGCGGATGTACAGCACGAACGCATCCGTCTCACGCGTGTGGTCCGGCGTGCGACGCGTGATCGCGAGACCACCGAAGTGCGAGCTTCCCGTGCCGTCGTCCGCGATTGTGAGGCGATAGCGGTCGTTCGCGAGCGTGTGCTCGCCCGCGGCCATGTCGCTCTTAGCGTTCATTGGTCCGTTGGTAGGTCAGAGCAATCGTCGCAGGGAGGTGCCGAACTATCACCTCACCATTCGACGATGGCGTCACAGTATTTCCATCCACGTGCGCGCTGGCGATCGCGCGATCCACCGGCGAGCGAAAGGCGATCCCACCCGGCGGCATTTTCAGCGGGCCAGTCAAATGGGCGACGAGTGAGCGCCCAGTTGCGCGAACGTCGAAATCAATCGGCCCGTATGGCGTGCCGAGCGCCCGTACCTTCACACCCGGCGCCTCGCGCACCCACCGCTCGGCGATCCCCGCGCCCACAACGAGCGCGCTGTCCGACGCGCGATCGTACGCGAACATGTCGAGCACCGAGCGTATATAGTCCGAGCCCACCCACGTGTGCGGCATGTCGCCGATGAACTTCGGCGTATCCCGATCGTGCCACACCACCTCGGCCCACTGCAGCCACGCCGCAGGACGCTGCCCCTCGAAGAAGAAGTCGAGCATCGAGAGGGCGCGCTGCTTCTCGCCGAGTCGGACGAATGTCCCTATGGTGCGAAGCTCGTACGGGGTATACGCGTCCCACTTCGCACCCGCTGCACGACGCTTGGTCGAGTTGTCCCAATACTTGTCGAACGTTCTCCAGAGCGCGGTATCCGGCAGCGACGCGAGCTCGCCCACCGGTGCCACGCCGACCGTCGTCGATGTCGCGTCGAAGTCGCCGAGCTCCACGGAGCCGGGGAGGAAGTCGATGTGATGCTGCGCCATGGCCGCGCGATACGATGCCATGATGTCCGCGCGGAAGGTGTCGCGCTTCGCCGCGAACTCCCTCGCCTCGCCTGCGTGATGCAGCACGGTCGCGATGAACGCCGCGTCCGCGTAGCCGCGCAGCCCGAAGAGATCGTCCCAGAACGAGTGCATCGCCTTGGCCGAGTAGCCTTCGTGGCTGATGGACTGCGGAAAGAGCCCGCGATACGCGCGTGCCGATCCGTGCTCGTACTCCGCCGTCAGGCGCTCGCCTCGCAGCGCGTCCATGTACGCGACCGCGCCGGTGACGTGCGGCCACATCTTCGCGAGGAACGCGGTGTCGCCGGTGTAGCGGAAGTAGTCGGCGATTGCGTAGACGAGCTCACCGTGGCTGTCGTTCTCGGGCACGGGATCCGCACCGCGCGCGTCGACGCAGCACGGAACCTTCCCGTTCGCGAACTGATACGGCGCATACCACTCGAGAAAAGCGCGTACCTGCTCGGGGTGGCCGAGGCGGAGGAGTGCGGCGCCGATCATCGAGCCGTCTCGGATCCATGAGCGCGCGTACGACCGCGCGCCGGGATGGATCTGCGCGCCGTGATCGTTGATGAGGATATACGCGAGCTGAGCGCGGAGCGTCTCGGTGACGCGCGCGGCCGAGTGGGGGAGGGTGATGCTCGCGCGCGTGAGGCTGGCCTCCCACGACTTCGTCACCTTCGCGAGCTCTTCATCGACGAATGCCCGCGCGTCGGCATCGCGTGCGAAGGGACGAGACACAGCTCCGTTCGCATGGAAGGGCATGAGCACATACACGTCGCGCGATGCGCCCGCGGGGATCGACAGCGGATAGGACATCGCGGCCGAGGCGTGCTCCATCGGATCATAGACCTCGGTTCGCGAGGGAAGCGCGCCGGCGCGGAGCGACTCGACGATCTCCCCCTCGTCGAACGTCGAAGCGCCGACGGCTGCGGGAGCGGTGAGCGGCACGACGGTCCAACTGTCGTTGACGGCGAGCACCGACTGATCCCACGCGATGTGGCGCAGTGGCGCGTCGCCACCCTGCGTCGCGAGGAACTGCCAACTCGGATTCACCTGAAATGGCCGCACAGCGAGATAGAGCGTCGGCCTCGCCGTCGCCTTCCC
>JBDTJH010000216.1:0-22262 GCA_039935955.1 Gemmatimonadaceae bacterium | reverse complement strand
TCGCCCCAATAGCACGCGAGTGTCGTGGGCACGGACTGCACGGACCACCGATAGTCCCACGTGCGAAGCAGCGCGATCTGCGCGGCGACCTTCGCCTTCACGGGATCGGACGCCGGCGTTTTGTCGTACGCAGCGATCAGCGTTGGCACGAGGTCGGCGAAGGCCGGCTGGTAGCTGTCGTAGGCGGCGTCGATCAGCTTCTGCAGCGTGAAGTCCTTTCGGTTCGACAGCACGCGAATGGCGTGAAGACCGCGCGGACTCTCGATCCCCTGGTCCATGTAGGCGGGGTAGTCGGCTTTCTTCGGACTGTACGCGCCGGCGGCCGAGTAGGGCCAGTTGTTCGAGTTGTAGAGCCAGCCATTCGGGGGATTGAGCAGATGCGGGCTGCTGTCGATCGACGTCACGCCCTTGTAGTCGGTGGCGGGGTTGCTCCCGTCGACTGGTTTGCGCCAATCGAAGTGCGTGTCGCGAATCGGAACGTGGTTCGCGTGGAAGTATGCGATGTCGCCGTCGGCATCCGCGAAGATCGTGTTGTTGGACGAGTTGGTGTGCAACTCCATCGTCTCGCGAAAGCTCTTGTAGCTCGTGGCCTTGGTGCGCGTGTACGACTGCGTGAGCGCCTTGATCGGCTCCTGCATCAGGCGGATGCTGATCCACTTGCCGCTGTCCGCGCGAACGATCGGGCCATGCAACGTGCGAAACACCGTGAACCGCTTCGACTGCAGGCCGCCGTTCGTGCGATACGGAACGGTGATCGTGTACGCCGTGAGGGGCCGCAGCTCGGCGCCGTACCTGTAGAAGAGGCTGTCGCCCTTCTTCACGATCGTTTCCGCATATTCGTCGACGACGTCTGCGCCGCTGGTCGTGTGCATCCAGCCGACGCGCGGGTTGAAGCCCTGATAGACGAAGAACTGCCCCCACGTCGACGCTCCGTAGGCGTTCAGCCCTTCGTCGCTCGTCATCTGCAGCTCGGCGCGAAAGTAGAAGGACGTATGCGGATTGATGAGCAACAACGCGTGATGATCAGCCGTGTTCGATGGGGCGATCGCAATCCCGTTCGACCCCGATGGCTCCGCGAAGTGGAACTCCGCCATGGCGAAGGCGCGGCTGGCGGACGAGTCACCGTAGAAGGCCTGCAGACTCGGCAACGAGACCTTCTCGATGTCTCCGCCGATGCTCCCTTCGGTGAACGACAACGCCATCCAGGGCTCGAAGTGCGTAATGACCCGCGGCTTCACCGACGGATGCTTGTACATGTAGAAGTTCAACCCATCGGCCCACGCGACCATCAACGTCTTGAGAAACTCGGGGCTCGCCGCGTACTGCGCCTTCAATGAGTCGGGATCGATGAAGAGCTTCATGCGCAAATCACGGTAGATCGCGCTCTCCCCCTCGGCCTCCGCGAGTCTCCCCATCGCGTTGATGTAGTTCGTCTCGACCCGCTTGAAGTCGTCCTCCGACTGCGCGTACACCATGCCGAACACGGCGTCCGCATCGGTCTTTCCATGGATGTGCGGAATGCCCCAGTCGTCGCGAACGATCGTGATGTTCGCGGCCTGCCGTTCCCAGCGTGCGGCATCGGGATTGGAGCCGGCGTCGTGCGAGCAGGCGAGAGCACCGGCGATGAGCACCACGGAAAGCTTCTTCATTCGATACGGGAGTGGCTGGAGTTCGAGGGGAGGACTGGCGTACGACAATAAGACTCCCCGTACACGGCTCTCACAAGCATCCGCGCGTTATTGCGATTTCGCCGTCATGATCGTGCGCACTCTCGCGCCATGCCTGATCAGGAGGTAGTTGATAAAGTCGCCCACCAGCCGGCTTGGCTTCGCCGATCCTCGCGTGATGACTCGCGCACTCAAGACCAGCGACTGCTGATCCCATTCGATATTGAGAACGCCCGGCGTCGCGATCGCGCTGCGCCTTCGCTAGAGTAAAGTCGGGTTGTCGCGCCACACCGCATGGTTGAGCGCCATCGCGACGCCCAGCCAGATGAGATACGGCACCAGGAGTATTCCGGCGATCGGCTCGATGCGCGTGAATAGCAGCGCCGTCAGCGCGACCATCGCAAAGAGCAACAGGATCTCGGCGAACGCGAGCCCACCCTTGCGAAAGACGAAGAAGAGCCACGTCCACAGCGCGTTCAGCGCGAGCTGCACGAGGTAAACGATGAGCGCGATGCGCGACGCGCCGCTCCATCCGCCGGCGCGCCACACGAACCACGCGGCGATCCCCATCAGCAGATAGAGCACCGACCACACGAGTCCGAACGCGCGCTCCGGCGGCGCCCACGATGGCTTCACGAGCTCCGCATAGAATCGCGGCGCGCGCGCCGTTGCCGCTCCCCCCACCGCCCCAGCAGCGAAGCTGCCGACTATCCATAGTGCGAGCGAGATCCAGTCGTGTCTGGCGAGATGCACCTGCGTCCTCCGTAGCCGAGTTAGCCGTCGAGCAGTCGCGGGCGATAGACCGTCACCTCCGAGCCTTCCGCGATGAACGCCGACGCGGGCTGTCCGGCAAGCACGCGCGCAAACGAGGAGCCGTAGAGATGCGGCACATCGGCAGCGAACGACGCGTCGGTCACGCCCCACACCCGCCATCGCGGATGCCGCACCTCGTATTCTACCGTGCCGCCATCGCGCTGGCGCGTGTAGCCCCAATAGTGCTCGGTGATGAATGCTTCTTCCGAATCGAGCGGTGGGACCGTCGCCTCGCCCGCCGCCGTAGCCGCCACCTCCTGCCAGCGCTGCCCGGTACGCCACTCGTACTTGACGTGCCCCGGGGACTCCACCGGCGTTGCAGGCGCCGTGCTCCGCATCCGCACCGCGAGATACGGCTCGTTGTACGCGAGGCGCGCGGTGAGCGCGATCGCGAGACGCGGCACGAGCTCGCGCACGAAGACGACGCCACGCCGCACCTCGCCGTCGCGCATCGTGTGCCGCACGTAGAAGCGGAGATTGACCTCCTCGAAGTTCCGGTGCAGCGGAATCGGAATACCGAGCAGCCGCGTGCGAAGGAATCGGAAGCCGACCACGCTCGCGATCGCGCGGCCGTTCCACAGGTCGAGATCGGTATGCCTCGGCACCAGCGCGTGAAGTATTGCCGGATCCACGTCGTAGTTCACCATCACGAGATAGCGCCATTCAGCCGTCAGGAATGCGCGGCGCGTCGCTGCGGTCATCGGCGTCTACTTGTCCGGGTGCCACGCGCCGAGCATCTGGCGCACGAGGATGAGCTGCCCTGTGTGATAGGAGAGATGATCCTGCGCCAGGAGCAGCTCGCGCAAATACGTCTGGCCATCGCCATGCGGGATTGCCGAGAAGAGATCGGTTCTCGACGCATCCGTCGCGAGGGCGCGTAGTGCGTCGCGATCCGCACGAAAGCTCGCGACGCTCGTCTTCCACGCGGCCGCATCGGGCGGGGCCGCCGCCTTGGGCCAGTACTCTGCGGGCCACTCGAGCGTCTCATATTGTGAATTCACACAGAAGTCGAGGATGTCGTGCTGTGTGAGCCGGATGTGCTCGAGCAGCTCCCACGGCGAGTGTTTCACCCCCTTCGGCCGCGTACCCTGCAGCTCGAGCTCGAGATCGGCCATCGCATCGTCGGCAGTCGCGTGCGCCTCGCCGAAGTCGATGAAAGTGGCGAGCTGGTCGCGAAGCGCTTTCGTGTGCGGCATCAGGCGGGGCGTTGGCGACCCGTGAGCACCAGTGCGACGACGAACGCCGCGCACGCCACCGCGGGTCCGTACACGAACGCCCCGGTCATCGCCGCCTCCGTGCTGCGATCGCTCGAGCCCGAGAACGTGCCGACGAGCCACCCGCCGCCGAATGCGCCGATGAGATATCCGGCGATTGCTGCAAGAAACGAAATTCCGATTCGCTTGAGCATCGTCTTCGATCCGTGGAATACGGGAATGCGATCGCTAGTTCTCGGCGTACGACTCGATGAATCCGCAGCCGGCACAGCGATATGTCGTAATCGGACGCGAGTCCTGCTGTTGCCATTTCATGCCGCCGATGAAGCGGCGCCTCACCGCAATTCCCGGCGTCCAGCTGCTCTGCAGGATCATCCCGTAGCCGACGTCGGCGACCCATCCGATTTCCATGACGCGATTGCACTTGGGACAGATCTTATCACCATCCGACATTCATCCTCCGTTGTGCCGCCTCGATGGAAGTGCGGTTAATTGCGGAGCTTCAACATGATCACGCCAAAGTTCGCTTTGCGCCACCACGGACGCCGAACCACGCGAGTAGCGCGGCGCCGAGCAGGAGCGCCGTAGAGATCAGGCTCGCGGTATGCAGTCCGCCCACGATGTGGTCGCGCCCGCTCCCCACGAACGCACCGAAGATCGCGACGCCAATCGCGCCGCCCGCCTGTCGCGCCGTATTCAACAGCGCCGACACGGTGCCGGCCCACTTTCTGTCGACGGCCGCGAGCGTAGCCGTGGTCATCGCGGGCACCGCCAGCCCCATCCCCGCGGGAATCAGCACGAACGCGAGGAGCATGCTCGAGTAGTGACTCGCGGCGCCGAGTCGAAGGAGCAACGCGTATCCCGCGCCGCTGACGATCGCGCCAATCAGCATGGGAGTGCGCGACCCCACGCGCCCCGTGAGCCAGCCACTCATCAGATTCGCCACGATGAAGGTGGCCGTCAGCGGGAGGTACGCGACTCCCGCACGAATCGCCGAGTAGCCGAGCAGCTGCTGGAGGTAGAGGCTGATGATGAAGATGATTCCGTAGTACGTGAGGTTGACCAACGTGCCGAACGCGATCAGCGGGCCGAGCCTCGCGCCGCGAAACATCTCGGGCGGTACCATCGGCGAATGGGAGCGACGCTCCGCCATCACGAAGCCGACGCAGCATGCGACCGCGAGTGCTCCACCGACCAGCACGATCGGATTCGTCGCGCCGAGCGGCCGCGCCTCGATGACCGCGCCAATGAGCCCTGCCATCGCGAAGATCGCGAGTGTCTGCCCGCGCGCATCGAGGCGGCGCGCGTTGGGGTGGCGCACGGTGTCCGGAATGCGCAACGCCATCGCGATGCCGATGGCACAGATCGGAATGTTGACGAGGAAGATGCTCCGCCAGCCGAGTGTCCCGAGTAACAGACCGCCGACAAGAGGACCGGCGGCGATCGACACGCCACCGGCAGCGGTCCACAGCCCAACCGCGCGCGCGCGAACCTTGTCGTCGTGCCCCGCCGCGTGATTGAGAAGTGCGAGCGATGGCGGGACCAGGAGCGCAGCGCCGATCCCCTGCAGCGCGCGACCCGCGATCAGCGCGCCGCCGCTCGGCGCGACACCGCACCCAATCGACGCCGCGGCAAAGAGCGCGAAGCCGAGCATGAAGAGCCGCCGGGAGCCGAAGCGGTCGCCGAGGCTGCCGGCGGAGAGGAGAAGCACCGCGAAGGTCAGCGCGTACGCGTCGACGACCCACTGCAGCACTTCGACGCCCGTGCGCAGATCGGCTGCGATCTTTGGCAACGCGACGTTGACGACGGTGACATCGAGCTGCACGACGACGAAGCCGAGGCTCGTGCCGGCGATGATCCACGCGAGTGAGGGATGGCCGTGCGTCGTTTTGCGCGTGGTCAAGAGTCGCCGATATGATTCGTGGTCGAGCGCTGCATCATCTGCGCTCGAATTGTAAGCGAAAAAGAGCGCATGAATGGTTTGACGGCCGTTAACCTATGGATGCATACGGGGGACGATCATCGTGACGCTTTTCATCTGTAATGCCTGTGGAACGCAGTTCGCCGAGCAGAGCGGCGCGAACGACATGCGCGATACGTCGCCCGGGTCGTGTCCGACGTGCATGGACGAGCGGCAGTACGTGCCGCGCGGAGGCCAGCGATGGACGACGCTCGAAGCACTCCGCAGCGATCACCGGAATTATTTCCATCAGGTGGCGCCTGGGCTGTACGGCGTAGGGACGACACCCGCCTTCGCGATCGACGAGCGCGCGCTGCTCGTCGCGCAGATGGCGACGCCGGGAGCGCGAGAGCCGATGGTGATGTGGGACTGCATCTCCCTCCTCGACGATGCCACCATCGACATCATCCGCGCGCTCGGCGGGCTCACTGCGATCGCGATCTCGCATCCGCACTTCTACACGACGATGGTCGAATGGGCGCGCGCGTTCGACTGTCCCGTCTTCCTCCATGCGGATGATCGCGCGTGGGTCGTGCGCCCCGACCGGGCGATCACCTTTTGGGAGGGCGAGACGCGCTCACTCGCGGACGTCGGGGCGGCGGGAATGACGCTGATCCGCTGCGGCGGTCACTTCGCGGGCGGCACGGTGCTACACTGGGCCGACGGCGCGGAGGGGCGGGGAGCGCTGCTCACTGGAGATATTCTCCAGGTGTCGAGCGATCTGGCGAGCGTGAGCATCATGCGGAGCTATCCCAACAACATCCCCGTGAGCGCGGCAGTCGTGCGTCGGGCGAGCGAAGCCATCGCGCCATTCGCGTTCGATGCGCTCTACGGTGCGTTCCTGAATCGACAGATCGAGCACGACGCGAAGGGAGCAGTCGAGCGCTCGCTCGCGCGACTCGTCGAGCGGCTCGAAGGCGTCACAGGACCGGACGCTCCGCTTCCACGACGGTAGCGCAGAGCGCGCATCCGAGCTCGGTTCCGAGGTGTCCACGCCGCCCGCTCTCGCTCAGCACCCACTCGCGCCTCTGCCACGGCGGATCGTGCCGCACGTGCTGCCCGTGTCCGCACTCGAGCTCTGCCACCCAGTGCAACTCGACGTCCTGATGGTAGCCGACGATGCGACGAGGAACCGAAGGGCGATCGGCGATCACTCCTCGCACGCCTCCAGCTTGCTCCGCGGGACGAACGTCGCCACCGGCGTGCCATCATCTTCGAGCAGGTCGTGCAGATCGGTCTTGTGCCCGTCCTTGTCCTCCGACAGCTCGGCCTTGTAACAGTGGCCTTCCTTGGCGCGCTGCATCTCGTGCTCCGACAGCCCCGCGCGCATGCGATACATGCTTCCCGCCATGTCGACTTCTCCTCTGGGGACGAACCGCTCGATCGTTGCAATATCGCGAAAGCGCCGGCGGATGGTACCTCCGACCGACGTCGAATTGGCACTTCCAGCACGCCAGCGCGTACCGGAATCTGCTCGCTGACCTTCGACTCGCGGAGCCGCATGCAACTCATCTCGTTTCTCCCTGCCACCCTGGTGCTCGCAGGCGCGCTGGCTGCGCCCTTGGCGCTCAACCACACGCGCCCCACCGACGACGTCGCCGCGCTCATCAAGCGACAGTCGCAGGAGTTCTCCGACGCGTCGGCCACCGGCGACTCCGCCGTCTTCGACCGGCTGCTCGATGACAGCGTCATCTTCATGAACGAGACGGGCGCCATCGCGACGAAGCAGGACATTCTCTCGAGCGGCAAACCACCCGCGGGGATGACGAACAACCTGGTGCAGACCGACTTCGCGATCCAGCTGCACGGCACCGTCGCCGTCACCTCATTCACCGACAACTCGACGGTCACCTTCGCCGGTGGGCAGACGACGCACGCGACGTACAAGTCGACGGAGGTGTGGCTGAAGGAGCCGAAAGGCTGGCGCATGATCTCGAGCCAGACGCTCACGCTCCCATCCGATCCGCCGGCGGTGGCGCTCGCGCCGCGCGTACTCGACGAATATGTGGGTAGCTACAAAGCCGGCGCCAAGATCGTCTTCACGATCGCGCGGAAGGGCGACCAGCTCTCGGGATCGATGAACGGCGCGGCGCCCTATCCGATCGCCGCCGAGCTCACCGATGTGCTCTTCACGCCGGGGCAGCCGAGCATGCGGCGCATCTTCGAGCGCGATGCGAGTGGAAAGATCACCGGCTTCATCGTGCGCCGCGATGGACGCGACGCACTGCATCTCACCCGCGTCGGCTAGTCGCCCTACGACTCGCGCAGCGCGACGAGCGGTCCGACGCGCGCTGCGCGCCTCGCCGGCACGTAACCGGCGAGCGCCGCGCTCGTGCCGAGCACCGCGAGCGAGATGAGAATCGACGGCCAGTCGAGCAGTCCCACCTGGTAGAGCTGGTGCTGTAGCAGGCGCATCGCCCCGAGCGCCGCCGGCATGCCGATGATGATCCCGCCGACGACGAGCAGCATCGCCTCGCCGAGCACGAGGCGCATCACATCCCCCGGCTCGGCGCCAAGTGCCATGCGGAGCCCGAACTCGCTCGTGCGGCGCGCCGTCGCGTACGTCATCACGCCGTAGAGGCCGAGTGCCGCAAGGGCGAGGGCGAGCGTGCCGAACACGCTCACGACGCGCGAAACGAGTAGATCCTGCGCGATCGACTCGCCGATGAGGTTGGAGAGTGCGTGCGCCCTGGGAGAAAGCGAGGGATCGGCGGCAGAAAGCGTCTGGCGCAGCGTCTCAACGAGCCGAGCCGGATCGCCGCTTGCGCGCGCTTCGAGTGCGAACCGTCCTGGCGGCTGGCGCATCTGGAGCATGGGGAGATATGCGCGACGCACGGGCTTTGCGCGCAGGTCATTGCCCTCGACATCGCCCACGACGCCGACGATCTCGAACGTCGAGCTGTCCGTCGTCACGTGCGCGCCCAGTGCGCCGCCGTGCGGGAAGAAGAAGCGCGCGGCTGTTTGGTTGAGAACGGCGACCTTCGCACCGGACTCGTTGTCGCGCGCCTCGAAATCGCGTCCCTGCAGCACGTGCGCGCCGATTGCGGTGAAGTAGCCGGGGCCGACATCATCGTACGCGATCGAGCTGTCTTCGTCCGAACGCGCCGTGAACCCTTCCACCGTCATGCCCGTTGTCGACTCGGTACCCGAAAACAATCCGTTTTCCGATACCGAGGCCGCAACGATGCCAGGCGTCTGCTGCGCGCGGGCGAGCATGTCGCGCACGAGCGTGTGCAGCCGATCGCCCTTGTAGCCCGCGCGCTGCGCGTCCACATCGACGATGATGAGCTTGTCGCGCGCGACGCCGATGTCCGTCGTCTGCATGTGCTGCATGCTCCGCACGAGCATCCCCGTGCCCACCAGCAGGAGCACGGAGAGCGCGACCTGTGCGACAACGAGCATCTTGCCGAGACCGAATTTCCCCGTGCCACGCTCGGTGTTCGACACCCCGCGTCCCTGCGCGCGAAGCGTCGTCGCGAGCTCGACGCGCGTGGCGCGCAGTGCCGGTACCAGCCCGAAGAGAATGGCCGTCGCGAGCGAGAGGGCGGCAGTGAAGGCGAGCACCGGGCCATCGAGACGCACCTCCAGCTGCGCGCCGCCCGTGAGCGCGATGAGCGCCGAGCTCCCCCAGATCGCGAGGAGCATTCCGAGCGCGCCGCCGGCGAGTGCAAGCAGCACGCTCTCGGTGAGCAGCTGCTGGACCAGGCGGATGCGATTCGCTCCGAGCGCCATGCGCACGCTCATCTCGCGCCCGCGCGCGGACGCGCGCGCAAGCATCAAGTTCGCGAGATTGGCGCAGACGATGAGGAGCACGACGGCGACCGCGGCCATGAGGATGTACAGCGGGCCGGAAAAGAAACGGCGATAGTAGGAGAAGCCGCGCGCGCCGCCCTCTACCCGCAGGGGCTCTTCGCGCAAGTTCCCGGTGACGCTGGCGATCTCGGAGGGAATGGCGTGATCGATGAGCGAGCGATTCTCCACCGCCGTGATCTCGCTTTTGGCCTGCGCGAGCGTGACTCCTGGCGCGAGGCGCCCCATCAGCTGCAGCCAGCTGATGCTTCGATCGCGTAGCGCCGGCGCGTTCGGCATGAGGACCTCCTGCTCCATCAACGGAAGCCAGAGGTCGCTCGGCTGCCCGACGATGTCACCGGCGAATTTCGGCGGCGTGACGCCGACGATCGTGAGGGCGACGCCGTTCACCTGCATCGAGCGGCCGACGACGCTGCGGTCACCTGCGAATCGCGTCCGCCAGTAGGCATCGCTGATCACGACCACCGGTGCGCCGCCGGGCACGCGCTCTTCGTCCGGCGTGAAGGTGCGGCCGATCGCGGCGGGCACCTGCAGCACCGAGAAGTAGTTGCCGGAGACATACCGGGCGCGCGGATGCTCGGGCTCCTTCTGCGTGCTCTCCACGAGCGCATCGACCCGCGCACGGCCGGTAGCGTAGACGCCCGACAGCGAGCGTACCTGCTCGCGAACGTCTGCGTACACGGGATACGAGACGATATCGTTGCGCGGCGTCCCCTCGGAGAGACCCCCAGTGCGTACGGGATTCCCGATGGTCACGAGCTGCGCAGGGTGCGGCACCGGCAACGTGCGCAGCACGAGCGCATCGATGAGCGTGAACGTCGATGTGTTGGCGCCGATGCCGAGGGCGAGCGTGAGGATCACGACGGCAGTGAAGCCGGCGTTCTGCCGCATCGCACGCAGCGCGTAGGCGATGTCCTGCCGCAGATTGCTCAGATAGTTGGTGCGTCGCATGGCGCGTTCCCGTTGAGTGTCGATGTCGAGGCAGCTATCACGGATCGCGCTCAGGTCGCCGAAGCGCTCGAGCGCCTTCGCGTGCGCGGCGTCCGGCGCAAAGCCGGCGGCGATGAGCTTCTCCGTGCGCATGGCGATGTGGAAGTCGAGCTCCTGGTCGACGTCGCGCTCGAGATGCCGGGCGCCGACGCCGATGCGGAAGACGCGAGTCCAGCCGCCGCGCTCCGTCACGCGGTGCGCGGCGATCCGCTCGCGTGCAGCGCGCGCGAGGCTGCTTCGACGAATTGCTGCCACGCGGACAGGCCGGTGCGCAGCTGCGCGCGCCCCGCGCTCGTGAGCTTGTAGAACTTCGCGTGGCGATTGTTCTCGGAGAGACCCCACTCCGCCTCGATCCACTTCTGACTCTCGAGCCGGTGCAGGGCGGGGTAGAGCGTCCCCTCGCCGACGAGCAGCGTCTCGCCCGTTGCCTGCCCGATCCAGTCCGCGACCCCGTAGCCGTGCCGCGGTCCCCAGGTCAGCGCCTTGAGGATCAGCAGGTCGAGCGTGCCGCGCATCAGTCCTCCATCGATCTCGCTCATTGTCTCCACCATGCAGTGATGGGAAGGAGGATAAAGTCCTTCCCATCGCCACACAAGGGGAGCGCTTCGTTACACGGTGCTACCGCATCCGAGCTACCAGATCTTCACACGATCCGCAGGCGCCAGATACATCTTGTCGCCCGGCTTGACGTCGAACGTCCTCTCGAACGCGTCGTTGTTGATGAGCGGTACCATCGCGCGGTAGTCGCCGGGGGAGTGCGGATTGGTGAGCAGCTGCTGGCGCAGCGCATCATCGCGAATCTTGCCGCGCCAGATCTGCGCGAAGCCGATGAAGAAGCGCTGATCGCCGGTGAGACCGTCGATCACCGGCGCTTCCTTCCCGTGCAGCGAGATGCGATACGCGCGAAACGCCTGCGCGAGCCCGCTCAGATCACCGATGTTCTCGCCCATCGTGAGCTTGCCGTTGATGTGCAGGTCATCGATCGGATTGATGGCGTTGTACTCCGCGCCGAGCTTCGTGGTGCGCGCCTCGTACGCCTTCGCATCGTCGGCGGTCCACCAGTCGCGCAGATTACCCTCGCCATCGGACTTCCGCCCCTGGTCATCGAAGCCATGGCCGATCTCGTGTCCGATGACGGCACCGATCGCCCCGTAGTTCACCGCGTCATCGGCGTTCACCTGGAAGAATGGTGGCTGCAGGATGCCGGCGGGGAAGGTGATGTCGTTCGCGGAGGAGTTGTACTGCGCGTTGACGGTCGGCGCGGTCATCCCCCAGCGCGTGTTGTCGACCGGCTTGCCGAGTCGCGACGTCATGTCCGCGTACTCGAACTCGTTCGCGCGCTCGGCGTTGCCGAACAAATCGCCGCGCTCGATCACGAGCTTCGAATAATCGCGGGGCTTGTCCGGCGCGCCGATCTTGACCTTGAAGTGCGCGAGCTTCTCTTTCGCCTGCGCCTTGGTTGCGGCGCTCATCCAGTCGAGGCTGTCGATGCCGACGCGGTAGGCGTCGACGATATTCTTGACGAGGGCATCCATCCGCGCCTTCGCCTCGGGCTTGAAGTACTTCGCGATATACAGCGTGCCGGCCGCTTCGCCCAGGTCCGATTCGGTGCCATCGACCGCGCGCTTCCAGCGCGCCGCAAGCTCCTGCTGACCGTTGAGCGTCTTGCCGCGAAACGCGAAGCGCGCCTGCACGAAAGCGGACGGCAGCACATCCGCGTATGCATCGAGGAACTTGAACGCGAGATAATCCTTCCACGTGCCGATCGGCGTGCTGGCGAAGATCGGATCGAGCGCCTTCAGATAGTCGGGCTGACGCACGATGACATCGGTCGCCTTCGAGAGATCGGCCGCGTCGAGATATGCCTTCCAGTCGAACGACGGCGTCAGCGCCTCGAGCTGCGTCATAGTCATCTTGTTGTAGGTCGCGTCGCGGTCGCGATTGCGTGCGCGCTCCCACTGCGGCGTGGCGATCTGCGTCTCGAGCGCGACGATGCGCGTGGCGGCGCCGGCCGGATCGGGGTGCTTCGCCAGCGTCAACATCGTCGTGATGTAGTCGACGTACGCGGCGCGCGTCGCCGACATCTTCGGATCCTGCTTGAGATAGTAGTCGCGGTCGGGCATGCCGAGCCCACTCTGCGACAGCTGCACGATGTTCACGGTCGATTGCTTCCCGTCTGCGCCGACGAAGACCGCTTCCGGGAGGCGCACGCCCAGTCGCGCGAAATACGCAAACTCCGCGGGAAGCTGCTTTTTGTTCGAGAGCGACGCGACGTGTCTGAGCGCGGGCTTGAGCGGCGCCGTTCCGAGCTGCTCGACGCGAGCACTGTCCATATAGCTCGCGTAGAGATCGCCGACCTTGCGCTCGGCCGAGCCCGCTGGAGCCTTGCTCGTGCTGGCATCCTCGTACAGCTGATGCTCGGCGTTGCGACTGTTTTCCCTCAGCTCCTGAAACGCGCCCCAGCTCGACGCGTCGGCGGGAATCTGCGCGGTCTTGAGCCAGCCGCCGTTGACGTAGCGGTAGAAGTCGTCCTGGGGGCGAACGGAGTGATCGAAGCGGCTGGTGTCGATGCCACTGGAGAGCTGCTGCGCCGGCGCGGCGATAGCAGCGGTGCCGATGAGCACGGCGGCGATGACGAGCGCGCGTGCGAGATGACGAATGCTATGAATCACGTCGGACCTGTGAGGAGCGGGAAGGGGAGCGTCGAGGTGTCTGCGAATAATTACGGGCCGGACCGGGATATCGCTGAGAGAGACATCAACGACTTGGAGCGGGCTCGGCCCGTATTCGAAACGTCGATGTCGCCATCAGCGCACCCAGCAACGTTCCAATCAGCACCATAAGCGCTGCGCCACCGATTAAGACGAGATCGGGAAAACATGCACAGCGCGTGAACTGGTACGATACCCATGCGAGCGAGGCATAGATGAGCGCGGCTTCGATCGCATGGACCCGCCAGGGCGAGATCAGAACTCCGGTGCGGGTCAGCGATCGCAGGTCTCCGCGCACCGCGATGAACGCGAAGACGGCTGCGAGCGCGATCGGCAGCGCGATTCGCTGAAAGTATCCCAGAAGAACGTCGTGCACATCGAGTCGAATGAAACTCGCCGCGACCGAAACGAGCAGCGCGCCCAACGTCGACAACACGAGAAGGAGGGCGCTCGTGACGGCCCGCGACACGCGTATACGGTGAGCCGCGTCACTCATGCGCTACCCGGAGTTGCTACGATACGTGCCAGCATCACCTGCGTCACACGACCTCGCTAAGAAGTGGCTAGGTGCGGGATTGCAGGGAAGCGTTATCTTTTTGGCGCGCGGAATGATGCGTGTCGCGATCGGCGCGTGGAACCAATCGGGCACGCCGGCCTTCTATATCTTGTTCGAGTTCGCCTTCCGACGACAAGGAGCCTCTGTCAACCATGATGCACTTATTGCGCGCGACGACTACAGCGTTCTCCGTGGCGGGTGTGTTCGCGATTGGCGTTCACTCCGCAGCGTACGTGACGCCGAAGCATAGCTCTGCCCCCGCTCCTGCGATGCACGCGACGATCACCGTCAAGATGACGGGCGATGCCAAAGGCTATCGTTTCGAGCCGGCGATCGTCAACGCGAAAGTGGGCGACCAGATCACGTTCACGAACGTCATGGGCGGCCCACACGACGTGACCTTCAAGTCAGACGAAATTCCGGCTGGAACGGCGGCGGCGCTGCAGGCCGACATGCCGAAGGCGGCGGGTCCGCTCACGAGCCCACTGTTCGAGACCGATGGCGAAAGCTGGACGATGTCGACGGAGGGACTCAAGCCCGGCACGTACCCGTTCTACTGTATGCCGCATGCGCCTCTCGGAATGAAGGGGCAGCTCGTCATCGAGTAAGCAAAGCGCACGTGCAGCTTCGAAGAAAAACTGCGAGGGGCGCCGGTAGTGATGCCGGCGCCCCTCGTCTCATCGCGGGTGGACTGATCCGCAGCTTACACGTTGTGTATCAGTGGAGCGCGAGCTGGTGGAAGGTCGATGTGAACGGGAGCGGCAAGACAACGCCGTCCGAGACACGCACGAGCGCTGCACCCTGACTGGCCCCCGGCGCGAGTATCCATTTGCCGTCGGCGGTCCAGCCCGGGGCCATTACCTGATCGGTACCGGACGAGCCCCAGAGCGTGCGCGAACTCGTTCCGTCGCTGTTCGCTATCATCAGCGACGAACCGTTCACGTAGGCGATGTGGGCGCCATCGGGAGAGTAGACGGGGAAGAATCCCTGCAAGCCAAGGGCGTGCACCGTGCCGGCGGCGACGTTGATCGCCATGATGCCCTGCGGGTCGACGTCGTACAGGACCGTCTTCCCATCGGGCGACGGTGCGGGATGAGTAAAGTCGTACGCGTCGGTCGGAGCGCCGATCTGGACGAGCCCGCTCCCGTCCGCATTCATGCGCCACACGGTCATGTACTGATTATCGGCCCGCGGGCCTGCGAAATACAAAAGGCCGTTCATGTCGGGACGCGCCCAAGCCAGGCCAGCGAGCAGCGATGCGGGCGTCGGGACCACGGGTGTCCGGGTGCCGTCGAGCGATAGAGAGGTGAGGTTCACGGCGGAGTATGGATTGCCTTCGTAGATCGTGATTCGTGTACCGTCTGGCGACCATTGCGGGAAAACCGAATAATCGTTGGTGCCGGTGAGCTCCTTGAGCCCCGTGCCATCGAGGTTCATGAGATACACACCGGCACCCGGGCGAACGGCCACCAGCATACCCGATGGAACGATGCTCGCAAAAGATGTGTCGCGAGCTGTGCCGAACCGCACTTCGATCGCTGACCGGCCCTCCGAGACCGCGGTGACGTGCCCCGACCCGGTGACCGTTTCGCCGGAGTTGATAGAGGCGTATGTCACGGAATCCGCCGGGAGCGAGTTCCCGGCGCGGTCCGTGACGCTCACACCGATGTCGTAAGCGGCCCCCTGTCGCACCACGGTGTCGAGGACACCCAGTCCCAGTTGCGCCGGCCGCCCGGGCTTTACGGTGTACCATGCCGTGTCGGTCAATCCCAGCTCCGGGACAGTGACCAGGATGCCCGCCTTGCCTGCCACGCTCCCGAGCTCGACGAGTACCGCCGCGTGACCATTCGCGTCCGTGGAATCGGTGGCGAAATCGGAGAAGTATTGGGAGTTCAGCATCGCCACCGCGATGGCGCTCACGTAAGGCCGGGAGGCGTTCGGCAGCGCCGTGAATCGCACCACGGCGCCACTCACCACCGTACCGCCAGACTTGCGCACCTGAACGACCAGGGCCTGCGCGAGAGCCACGCCGATGGTATCCGAAGCGTCCGCACCGGTAACGATCTGAAGTCCTGACTTGGGCGTAGGCGATGTCGAATCGCTGCAGCCGAGCAGTAGGGCTGCGGTGACTACCACAGCCAATAGGCCTCGCAAACGCGTTGTAACCGGAATGATTGAGCCCGCCGATGGCAGGCTCGGCGCTCCACTCGAGTAGAATCGCAGCCGCCCCATCGCGGGCCGCGGAAGCCTGACGCTTGCCGCGGCGGCCACATGATGCTCGTGGAGAACGTCCTTAGCAAGAGCCCGCTCGGCGACAGAGGCGGCTGTTCGAGTAACCCCCATAACGGGCGGGTCAATCGGCCTTCGCGATGGTCAGACGTTGAAGCGAAAGAGCATCACGTCGCCGTCCGCTATTGCGGATCGACCACCGCTATGGCTCGCGATGCACGAGGGAGTCTACGTGTACATCGGTGGACAGCTCGCTACCAGCTCCGTGCGTGGAATCGGTGCTCGCCGCCCCCGCCCTCGGTAGCGTCAGGGTGAAGGTGGATCCGACGCCCACCTTGCTCTCGACGGACAGCTCTCCCCGCATGGCGCGCGCCAGATCTCTACTGATGGCGAGCCCGAGGCCCAGTCCGACATCTGTCCTCGCGGCGCCCGAGGTCACCTGAATGAAGGGCTCGAAGATCGCGTCGAGTTTGTCGACCGCGATGCCGATTCCGGAATCGAACACTCGCAGCTTCACCGATTCTTCATCCGCGTCGGCATCGAGCCAGATGTGTCCACCCTGCGATGTGAATTTGATGCTGTTCGAGATGAGGTTGACGAGAATCTGCAGCACCTTCTCCCGATCTCCGATTGCCACAATCGACGGATCGACCGCGCTATCGTCGCACGTGAGCGATTTTTCGCGGAGCAGCGGTTCGAGCATCGCGCAGCTCGCGGACAGCAAATCCGCAGCGCGCAAATCCGAAAGCTGATACACGACCCGGCCGCTCCCGGCCGCCGACAGGGTCAGCAGCTCATCGATGAGCCCCGTGAGGTAACGCTGATTCGCGCGGATGCGGCCGAGATCTCTGCGTTGCTCGGGAGCGATAGGGCCGCGCAGCTCCAGCATCAGCAGGTCGACATACCCGGCGATGGCGCTCAACGGTGTGCGCAGCTCGTGGCTCATCATGCTAAGGAAGGTGCTCTTCGCTTCGCTTGCGGACTCCGCCCGCTTCTTCAACGCGAGCGCCTCGCCGTGCAGGCGCGCCCGCTCGAGCGCGATCGCGCTCTGGTTGGCGAGATCTCGCGCCAGCGCGATCTCGTCCGTCGAGATGTGGACGCCATCCTCGTCCCCGACGAAGGTGATTGCTCCTTTGACTTGCCCCTCGATGATCACCGGAACGGTGAGAAATGAGGTGACGCCGAGCTTATGCAACGCATCAATGATCCGTGGATCGCTACTCATCCGCAGATTGGCGAACGCAGCGCCCTCGATGACGACGGCGTCATCCCTGCTTCGCAGCGCGGCGGGTAGCCCAAAGGAATCGCCGACTTTGGGAATCCAGCACCCGTCGATATCCTCGAGCATCTCCTGCTCCGGCGTGTCCGGATGGATGATCGCGAGACGCAGCATGCTGCCATCCTCTTTGAGCAGGTCTACGATGCTCCATGCGCCGAGGCTCGGGATCGACAGCCGCTGCATGGCCGCGAGGGTGGCGCTCTCATCGAGCGAATCAGAGAGCCGCAGGCTTTCCGCAGCGAGAAACATCGCCCGTCGCCACGACGTGTGTGCAGCCGCGGCCGCGTCGTGTTCGCGCAGTGCGCTCAAGAGCAGTTGCTCGGCTACCTGTCGCTGCAGCGCGCCATTCGTCTCCGCGAGCGTTGCGGGACGCAACTCGATGAGCAACTGCTCCGTTTCGCCCTCTGCGTTCACGTCCGGCCATACGGTGCAGCGCAGCGGCTGCGCAGGAGCACCCATTGCCTGGAGGCTTCGATTGCGCGAGATCACCCGCGTTCGAAACGCCCGGTCCAATAGCGGAATCAGTGCTCTACCATCGTCGCTCGAGAACAGACTCGCGATCGAGGCTCCCGCGTCGAGCTTGCTGTCGAGAGTGATGAGCCTGCGGAATGCGACGTTCGCGTAGACGAGCGTATGCTCCACGCCGCGGGTCACGGCGAAGGCAGATGGGAGGTGCTCCATGTATCGCTCGAACGAGCCGGGTGCAGAAAAAGCCGTTCGAGCCGGGGCTGTCACGGCAGACACGGCAGCTGCCGATGGCGGAGCGGCATCGTAGTCTCGTTACTCAGGTTGTGCGACCGCGCGAAAGCGGCCGCCCGATTGGGCGAAGGTCGCATAGCCGACTTCCTTCAACCGATCGAGGATTCTCGAGAGCTCGAGCGTGTGCAATCCGGTTCGCTCCGACAACAGCTCCAGTGTCGGATTTCCGAGCCTGACCAGCGTGTCGAGGACCGCGGACTCCCGGGTGGTCAGCCCGGGATAGTCGGTCGTGGGCATGATCGCCTGCAGCTCCGGGACGCCCGTACCGATGCCGCGATAGTTCCGAATCGGACCACCCATGACGCCGCCCTGCGCGGTGATGTCGTACGAGTAGAAATCGTGACTATGCGCGCTGCCGCGCATTTTGTGGATGCTCAGGACCTTTTGCATGGCGCCGTCGATCTCCACGAACCGTTGAACGAGAATGTCATCGGTGATGAACGACACTCGCTCCGTGGTGAAGCGCGTATCCGGGAACCCGCCCGTCGTTTCTGTGGTCATGAAAATGGTCACGCCCGTCGCCGTCAGTGCGCCGACCAGTCGGTAGAGCGACTCGCGAAAATCCTCACGGAACGCTGGCGCGAGCGCGACCTCGAAGCCCGAAAGCGAATCGATGATGACGCGCGTAGCGTCGAGGCGGTACACAGCCTCGAGGATCTCGGCGAGCGTCTCGTCGACGGAGAGGTCCAGCGGTCGCAGATAGATCAGCTGGAAGTTCGCTTCGCCGACGAGGGCACCGAAATCCTGATTCCGGGCCTTGGCGCGAGCCAAATATTCCTCCGGATACTCCTCGAAGACGACAATCACGACAGCCTGCCCCCTGCGCAGTCCTTCGGCGGCGAACTGGGTCGCAAATGTCGTCTTGCCGCTGCCGGCGGGACCACCCAGCATGAGGGCATCGCCGGCGGGGACGCCGCCTCCCATGAGCTCGTCGAGTCCCGGCACGCCAGTGGTCAGCCGCAATATCGATTGAGGGCGACGCTCGAACTGTTGCTCGGGAATTCTGGGGAAGATCTGAAGGCCTCTGCGATCAATGCGGAACGTATGCAGGCCGGGCATTGGCGCACGCCCGCGCACCTTGATCGCTTGAACCTTTCGCACGACGGAATTGCGGTCGGTCGCCTGTGACAGCCAGAACACGCCATCGGCAACTGTGAAAACAGGATCACGCTGCTCGCGCGCCGCGTATTCGCCGACCAGAAACGAGGTGATCTCCCAACTCGCGAGATGCAACGCGAGCCGCTGCACGAATGAGTCGACTCCCATCGACAGGCGGCTGGACTCGAACGAAGCTCTGAGGAGTGTGCTGATCGAGTCGAGCACGATCAGCCCCGGCTTGAGCCGCTCGATCTCGGAAATGATTCGCTCGAGCACGACCTCGAGCTTTCCCGCGAGTGCCTCTTCGCTCAAGTTGACGTAGTGGATCGCCTTGCCCACGAGCGACGCATCGAAGAAGTCGAATTCGCGCTGGTAGCGAAGCATCTTGAGCGTCGGCTCACCAAGCACCGTGAAGTAGAGTGCGGGCCGTTGCGACGTGGCGTTCGCGAACGCGATCTGTTGCACGAGCGTCGTTTTCCCGACGCCGGGGCTACCCGCAACCAGATTGAAGGAGCCTTCAGGCAGTCCACCGCCCAGAATGGTGTCGAAGCCGGGGACGCCTGTAGCCATTCCCGTGATCACAAGACTCGGCGGCGGCAGGATCGATTTGCCCTTGATGCGCAATGCTTTCACGTCGCGTCCTCGTCATCTGGTTTCTCACTCGAGACATTCTGCGTAACGAGCTGTTGCACGATGTCAGGCCCCACCAGGCGTCCGAGTAGCTCGAACGCGTGGGCGAGCATCGATTGCAGCGCCGCGCTCACCTGGGAGGCGCCCCGCAACCGAATCACCTCGGCAATTCCCGACAGTGCGTGGTCGGACTCCCGGTCGAGTACGATCTGTTCGAGAATCGGCGATTCACTCTGCGTCTGCAGAAGGGCGCGCGACATGATGGCATGGGCACTACTCCGACCGATGCTTCTGGAGAGAGCGCGGTAACTTTGCTCGCAAGCAACGACCGCGGCGAGCAACCCGTGGTCGCCATTGTGCGTAGGCGCCGCTGAGGCCACTTCTGCTGCAGCCAGCTCTCGCGCGTGAGAAACACCCTCGGCAGCTTGCGCGTGCGGCGCCGAGGCCGAGCCGATCTCGCCCTGCGGCGAAATTTCGGCGAGAACTGGCGCGCCCTCGGAACTCAAGGTATGTCCATGTGCAAAGAGGCCTCAGCCGAGCGCGATCGATTCGCGAAGACTTCAGGAGCTGGGCCTAGCAGTCTGGGAGGCACGCGCCGCAGGAGCGCCGGCGCACATCTCAATCAGAGCAACATTCGGTCCGAAACTGTACAGTCCCCTTCTTGTAGCTACCCTCGGGGAAAACGGAGCACAAGGACCAATCTGGACACCCAGCTAGACGTTGAACCGGAACAGCATCACGTCCCCATCCGCCACTACGTACTCCTTCCCCTCGCTGCGCACCGCGCCCTTTTCCTTGCCCCCCTTCCACCCGCCCATCGACACGAACTCTTCGTAGCCCATCGTCTCCGCGCGAATGAAGCCGCGCTCGAAGTCCGTGTGGATCACCCCCGCCGCCTTCGGCGCCGTGTCGCCCGTGTGGATCGTCCACGCGCGCACTTCCTGCTCGCCCGCCGTGAAGTACGTACGCAGCCCGAGCAGCTCGTAGCCCGCGAGAATCAGCCGGTCGAGCCCCGCGCTCGTGAGCCCGAGTGACTCTAGGAACTCGCCACGCTCATCCGCCGGCAGCTCCGCGAGCTCCGCCTCGATCTTCGCGGAGAAGGGCACCACCTGCGCGCGCTCGCCGCTCTTCTTCACCGCCTCCCTCAAGGCTTTCAACGGCGCGCCCTCCTCGCCCGTGAGCTCCGCATCGCTCACGTTCGCCGCGTACAACACCGGCTTCGCCGTGAGCAGCGTCAGGGGCGCCAGCACCGCGCGCTGCTCATCCGTCAGCTTCGCCTCCCACAATCCGCGCCCCGCCGCGAGCGTCTCATACGCCGCCTCGATCGCCGGCAGCTCTGCGAACGCCTCCTTGTCGTGCGACTTCGCTGCGCGTCGCACCTTGTCGAGACGCTTCTCCACCGTCGCGAGGTCGGCGAGCGCGAGCTCGATCTCGATCACCTCGCGGTCGCGCACGGGGTCGATCGCGCCCATTACGTGCAACACGTCGGGATCCTCGAAGCAGCGCACCACGTGGATGATCGCGTCCGTCTCGCGGATGTTCGCGAGAAACTTGTTGCCGAGTCCTTCGCCGCTGGCCGCCCCCTTCACGAGCCCCGCGATGTCGACGAACTCGACGACCGCCGGCACGACGCGCTTCGGATTCACGACCTTCGCGAGTCCCTTGAGTCGCTCATCCGGGACCTCCACGATCCCGACATTCGGCTCCACCGTGCAGAACGGATAGTTCGCCGCCTCCGCCTGCGCGCTCGTGAGCGCATTGAACAGCGTCGACTTTCCGACGTTCGGCAGTCCGACGATTCCCAGCTTCAACATTTATTTCCCGTTGTGCGCGTTCATGGCTGCAACGATGCCTTCGCGCAGCCAGAGCTCCGCGGCATCCGTCAATCGTGGCATCAGCGCGAGTATCTCCTCGCGCTCCGTCTTTCCGAATGGGCTGAGCACGTAGTCCGCGAGATCGCCGATCCGTCGCTCGGGATCCACCGGCTGGATCCCGATGCGCATGCGCGCGTAATCGCGATGCCCGACATGATGCTCGACGCTCTTGAGTCCATTGTGCCCGCCTGCGCTCCCCTGCGGCCGCAAGCGATACGTGCCCACGGGAATCGCGACGTCATCGACGACCACGAGCAGATCGGTCTTCGGCGACCAGAACGGACGCTTCAGATGCGACGCGAGCACCGCGCCGCTCAGATTCATGAACGTCTGCGGCTTCACGAGACGCACCTTCACGGTGCCCACGAGCCCGTGCGTCACGAGCGCCTGCCCCTCGGACTTCCAGCTCCCGAGATGCCAAACGTCGGCGAGGTGATCGAGCACCCACCAGCCGACGTTGTGCCGCGTGCGTTCGTATTGTTTGCCCGGATTTCCGAGGCCGAGGATGAGCTTCATCGGTACGCTCGACGATCGGCGAGGAGCAACGCGCCGCAGCTACGCGGCGCGCTGCCACCACCGACTTACTTCTTCGCCGCTTCCTCTTCGTCGTCTTCCTTCTTCGCGCGGATCACTTCGGGCTCGGCTCCAGCCTCGGCGCCTTCCACCGGTGCC
>JBDTJH010000215.1:0-8949 GCA_039935955.1 Gemmatimonadaceae bacterium | reverse complement strand
AGCGCGGGCAGCGCTGGATGGCGATTGCGGGCGCTTTCTTGTGCGTGTTACGGGCGCGCTTCTTCCGTTTCGATGTTCTGCGCTTCGGGACGGCCATGTGTGCTCAGTCGGTAGAAAAAGGTTCAGTACTTGAAATCGATCTGGCGAATCAGTTGTCCGTGCCGCGCGCCGTTCGCAGCTCGGCCCATCGTGCATCTACGGCGGGTGGACAGCTGCACGCACCCGCATTGAGCTCGGCACCACAGGTGGGACAGAGTCCCTTGCAATCATCCCGGCACACGGGAAAGCGCGGAACCGCGAGGAGCCACTGTTCACGAACGGCCGGACGGAGATCGAGCGTGCGCGCTTTCGGCGCGAGCTCGTAGACCTCGGGGTCCTCGATCTCATCGCCCGCTTCCGCATACAGCACGTGCACGTTCTCGGCGACCTTCACCGTCGTATCGGTCAGACAGCGCCGGCACGGAACGGTTGCCGTACCCTCGATCGCCCCGCTCCAGTAGTACCGCCCCGGGCCGGCTACGGAGAGCCGACCGGTGGCGCGAACAGCGGTTTCAGGGCGAAAGTCACCGTCGATCCAGATCGGATCGTCGGTGCTCAACGCGCCGTTGACCGTTGCCGCCTGATCTTCCAGCGCGCGAATGTCGAAGGACAGCATAACCCGTGAATCTACTTGAAGATGAGGCGCTGGGCAAGACGCACTCTGGCGGGCGTCAGCGGGCCGCGAGCAGCTCCGACTCCGAGAAGAAAAAGCGCGACTCGCGGGCCGCATTCTCGTCGGAATCCGACGCGTGGATCGCGTTCCGCTCCTTCGATTCGGCGAACAGCGCGCGCACGGTGCCCTGCTCCGCTTCCTTCGGATCCGTCGCGCCGATCGCCTTGCGCAGCGAGGCCACGGCGTCGGCCCTCTCGAGGACGAGTGGCATGCACGGGCCCGAGGTCATGAACGACACGAGCGAGCTGAAGAACGGGCGCTCGCGATGCACGCCGTAGAACTCCTCGGCCTGCGCCTTCGTGAGGTGCATGACGCGAGCGGCGCACACCTTGAAGCCCTGGGCCTCGAGGTGCGCGATGATCTTGCCGGCCTTGGCCGAAGCAAAGGCGTCGGGCTTGACGATCGTGAGCGTATGGCTAACAGGCATGGTCAGGATCCAATGAGTTTGCGGACGATATCGCTACGGGTGAGAAATCCGACGAGACGCCCTTCCTGCACCACGGGCACCCTGTCGACATCCTTGTTGGTCATTAAGCTAGCCACCTCGGCAAGCGGCTGGTCCGGGGAGACGCACAATACCTGTCGCGTCATCACATCGCGTACGGTGCGTCGCGCGCGCTCCATCCCGGACTGCGGACGCGGAGTCGAGCCGTTGATCGATGCGAGGCTGAGCATGTGCCGCATGAGCTCGCGCTCGCTCAGCATGCCGACGAGGAGTCCGTCGGCCTCGATGACCGGAAGCGCGCCGATGCCGGAGCGCACCATGTCGCGCGCCGCATCGCGCAGCAGCGTGTCGGCGCGGGTGGAGCGCGGCGACTCGGTCATGAGCTCGCGCACCGAGAGCTGCGGTGCGAGCTCGACCTCGTTCAGCAGGTGCAACGCCAGCAGCTCGTCGCCGGTGTGCGCCGCCAGGATGTGGTCGACCACGACGGGGCGCGACAGCACGCGGGTGAAGGCGCCGAGCGCCTGCAGGTAGCGGCCGGCCATGCGCGGCGGCGCGATGAGCAGGATGACGAGACGCGCGCACTGCTCGCTCGCCTCGCCGTCGGTGTCTTCGCGCGCAATCGGTTCAGCGGCGACGCCGATCGCGATGCCCAGCTCCAGCGCAGTCTCGGTGCGATAGTGCGCGATGTACGCGCGCCCGCTCTGCACCACGAGATCCTCGCCACGCCCCTCCGCGATGCGCGCGCGCAGCGATTCCGGATCGTTCAACACTCCCGACGCCGCGAGCAGTTCGGCGAGCGCCCAGATCGACTCGGGGAGAGTTCGCTGCTCGAGCGGAATGAGCACGCGTTCCGCTCGAAGCAGCTCCGTCAGCCTCATAGCCGTTCGCGCAGCAGCTCGACGAAGTCCTTCGGCCTGCGGGCGATGCCGATTCCCGCCTTCTCGAACGCCTCAAGCTTCTCCGCTGCGGTGCCGGCCGAGCCGGAGATGATGGCGCCGGCGTGTCCCATACGGCGGCCCGGCGGCGCCGTCTGTCCGGCGATGAAGCCGATCACGGGCTTCTTCATTTTCTCGTGCACGAAGCGCGCAGCTTCCTGCTCGTCCGTTCCTCCGATCTCGCCCATCATCGCGATGGCCTTCGTTTTGGGATCGTTCTCGAATGCCTGGAGCACGTCGATGAAGCTCGTACCGTTGATTGGGTCGCCGCCGATGCCGACGCACGTCGACTGTCCGATGCCGGCGCGCGTGAGCTGGTCGACGACTTCGTACGTGAGCGTCCCCGAGCGACTGACGACGCCAACGGAGCCCGGCGTGCAGATGCGACCGGGAATGATGCCGACCTTGCACTCGCCGGGGGTGATGAGTCCCGGACAGTTCGGCCCGATGAGCCGCGCGCCGAGCTCCTTCACGTAGGGATAGACGCGCGTCATGTCGAGGACGGGAACGCCCTCGGTGATGCAGACGATGAGCGCGACTCCAGCGGCAGCGGCCTCCATCATCGCATCGGCCGCGAACGGCGGCGGCACGTAGATCACGGAGACATTCGCGTTCGTTTCGGCAACTGCGTCGGCCACGGTGTCGAAGATCGGTACTTCACCATCGAACTTCTGCCCGCCCTTTCCCGGCGTGACGCCGGCGACGACGCTGGTTCCGTATTCGCGCATCTGGCGCGCGTGAAAGGAGCCATCGCGGCCGGTGATTCCCTGGATGAGGACGCGGCTCGACTTGTCGATGTAGACGCTCATGCGGCACCTCCTTTCGCCAGCGCGACCACTCGCTGGACCGCCTCGTCCATGTCGTTGGTGGCGGTGAATCCGTTTTCGGCCAGGATCCTGAGCGCGACTTCTTCGTTGGTGCCGGTCAGTCGGATCACGAGGGGAACGGTGAGTGGGCTCTGCTTCGTGGCGGTAACGATGCCGTTCGCGACGTCGTCGGTGCGAGTGATGCCGCCGAAGATGTTGAAGAGAATCGCCTTCACGCCGGCATCGGCGGTGATGATGCGGAGCGCATTGACGACCTTCTCCGGGTTCGACGAGCCGCCGATGTCGAGAAAGTTCGCGGGCTCGCCGCCGTAGTACTTCACCAGATCCATCGTCGCCATCGCGAGTCCGGCGCCGTTCACGATGCAGCCGACGTCCCCCTCGAGCTTGATGAAGGTGAGGTTCGCGCGACGTGCCTGCAGCTCGCTCGTCTCTTCCGCGCTCTCGTCGCGCAGCGCCGCGATGTCCGGGCGGCGATCGAGCTCGTTGTCATCGATCACCATCTTCGCATCGACCGCGATCACCTCACCATCCGGTGTGGTGACGAGCGGGTTGATCTCGGCCAGCGATGCGCCGCTGTCGATGAAGGCGCGATAGAGCTGCTGCATGATGCGCGCAGCCGCGCGAGCCTTGGCGATGTCCTTGTAGAGAAAAAAGCCCATGCGCATCGATTCGAACGGCTGGAGGCCGTAGCGAGGGTCGACGGGGAGGCGCATGATCTTGTCGGGATCCGTCGCGGCGACTTCCTCGATGTCGATGCCGCCCGCCGGGCTCACCATGAAGACCGCGCGCTTCGACGCCCGGTCGATGATGATGCCGACGTAGGCTTCCGTCTCGATGTCGGCGGCCGCGGTCACGAGCACCTTCTCGACCGTGAGTCCCTTGATCTGCATTCCGAGAATCTTCTTCCCGACTTCGGCCGCCTCGGCGGGCGTCTTCGCCAGCTTCACGCCGCCGGCCTTCCCGCGACCGCCGGCATGCACCTGCGCCTTGACCACCACCATGCCGCCGATGCGACGCGCGATCTGCTCGACCTGCGCCGGCGTCGTGGCGATCTCGCCCGGAGGAATGGGGACGCCTTCACGGCGCAGAATTTCCTTTGCCTGATACTCGTGTATGTTCACGCGTTCTCCGCGATGATCGTTGTTCCGGCAGCGCCACGCACCGCTTCGCGGCCGCGCGCAAGCTCGGTAATAATAGCGCGGCCACCAGTGTGTCGCACGAAGTCGGCGGCTGCTCGAACTTTCGGTGCCATGCTCCCTGCGCCGAACGCGCCCGCGCCGTCGAGGCGGGTCGCTTCGGCCAGTGTGAGCGTGTCCAGCATTCGCTGCGTCGGCTTCCCGTAATCGAGATAGACGCCGTCGACGTCGGTGAGAATCATCAGCAGCGACGCACCTAAATCTCGCGCAAGGACCGCGGCTGCGAGATCCTTGTCGACCACGGCGTCCACTCCTTCCCAACCGCGATCGCCGTCGTAAAAGATCGGGGCGCCGCCGCCCCCGCACGCGATGACGATCGTCCCGCTCTGCACGAGCCTTCGGATGACCCCGACCTCGTGCACCGCGAGCGGCGCAGGGCTTCCAACGACGCGCCGATAACGTCCGCGCGCGTCGCGCTTCACCGCCACGCCGCGCTCGAGCAGCGCCGGCACGCGCTCATCCGGAATTCCATGGCCGATGAACTTCGTCGGCGCGGAGAGTGCGGGGTCGTCATGCTGCACGCGCACCTGCGTGATGATCGTCGCGACCTCGCGATCGCACCCCGCGAGTCGGAGTGCGTTCTCGAGCGATTGCTGGATCATGTAGCCGATCCACCCCGCCGTCGCGGCGACGAGCACACCCAGCGGCAGCGGCGAGACTTGCTCGCGCGCGAGCTCGTTGCGCACGAGCTCATCGCCGACCTGCGGGCCGTTGCCGTGGACGAGGCAGATGTCCCAGCCGTCGAGCGCGAGGTCGACGATGGCGCCGAGACTCGAGCGCGTGTGGGCGAACTGATCGCCGATCGAGCTGTGCTCGCCCGCGGGCGACAGCGCGTTGCCGCCGAGAGCGATGACAGCAGTCTCCGAAGCGCGCATGATTACTTCCTCTGCCGGTTGAGAAGTGTGCCGAGCGCATCGTACGCGTGGCCGAACGCCACCCAGTCGCCTCGCCGCATCGCGTCGGACATGCGATCGTAGAGCTGTTCGGCCGCAGTACGGAAGTCGGCAGGCGCGATCGGCGCAATGACGTCCGCGCCAGCTCCGCGTGAGCCGAGCGCGTCGGCAAGCGTGTGCGCGGCGGTGACGATGGTATCGGTCGTCGTCGCGACGGCGAGCAGTGTCGCGCCATCCGACCGCCAGCCGTAGAGTGGCTGCACGAAGAGCAGCTGTCCATCGGCGAGCGGGATCATGCGTACACGGCCGTGCACCGCATGCGCGTCGCGCGGCGCGGAGACTGTCGTGTCGAGCGCGCGCCGCAGCTGATCCGCGACCGTACTCCAGCGAGCACCAGGCCGTTTGAGCGGGAGCCACTGCACGGAGGGCGTCACTCCCCCGGTCGCGAGGACGACGCCCACCGGATGCTCGTTGGGATCGAGCACCGCGGCGCTCCAGTGCATCGCCGTGGTGCCGGGAAGCGAGAAGAGCGCGCTCTCGCCGGAGAGCGTCGTGTCGGAGCCCGCCTCTTCGGTGAGGAGATGTCCGTGACGCTCGGCTTCGCCGCGAAGACCGAAGCTCGCGAGCTTGCGCCCCTGCACGCGCGCGGCATCGACTGGAGGCGGGAGCGCGTCGGCAACCCCAGGCGGTAGCGCGGTTCGAGTGACGACGAGTGAAGGAAAGGCCGTGACCCAGCTCTCGGAGATCGGATCTGTCGCGGAGTCCGCGACCACCCACACCGCTCCGGTCTGCGCATTGGTGACACCCACCGCTGCGTGCTGGAGATAGGTGAGGTTGATGGTGCCATCGCCCGGAAGCGAATCGCGTTCGCTGAGCGGATAACTGTTCGAGGCCGAGTAGAGATCGATCGCCCAGTAGAGGCTGTCGGCCACGACGATGGGAGCGATCGCGCTCCCCTGCAGGAAGTACGGCGCGAGTGCATCGAGGCGCTCGCGCACATCGCGGTGCGTGACGATGCGCGAGGTCGGCCGCGGAAGCTCGCCCGTGAGCAGCCGGAAGTTCTGCAGCGCCCAGGCGAACGCGACGCGCGAAAGCGTGCCGTCGAGCGTCGGCGCGACGATCGCACCCACGGAATCCGAAATCACGCGATAGTTCGCGAGCGAGTCCGCGACGAGCACCGGCCCGATCTGCTCGGGCTCGCGCGCGCTCCTGCTCGCGGGCACGCGCGCGATGGCGCCGTCGCTCTCCGCTCGCGAGGCGTACAGCCGCGTCACCGACCAGTCGGCTCGCTCGCCCTCGATATCGCCGACGGCCGGCGGCTCCGCTACCGTCGCGCGCAATCCATCGGACGACGTCGACCACTGGATCGATCCGGCGGTCGTCGACGCCCGCCCTCTGCGTCCGAGCGCGCGCATCAGCGCGGCGGGATCCCACACCGAGATCCCCGCGCCCGCGTCGAATGGGCGCACGGGGAGCGCGAGTGAGCTGTCGCGCTCGATGCGCTGCAATGCATACGCGCGCCGCGTGTAGTCCGCGCGCGTCGCGAGATAGCTCATCTCGCGCGCAGCCTCGGCGCCGGGCGCCGCATAGTGGCGCATGAACACCGGCGTGACGTGACGCAACAACACGGACACCAGCAGCACCGCAATGAGCGTGATCGCCGCCGCGCGCACCTGGCCGATCCACCCGAAGTAGAACACCACGAACGCGGTGCCCGCGGTCAGATAGGCGAGCCAGATGCTGATGGGGATCACGGTGCGGTGATCGGAGAAGGAGAACTCTCCGTTCGGCCCCGAGCCGAAAAGCAGCGACTCATAGATGTCGAGGCGATAGCTCCACGCGAGGAGCAGCAGCAGCACGGCGCCGAGCGCGGCGAGGTGGCGGCGCACGTAATGCGAGACGTAGAGTGTGCCGCGGTCCCAGCGCAGACTCGGGGTGAGCGCGTAGAAGAAGATCACGACGACGGTGGCGAAGAGAACCGTCGTGAGGGTGCGATAGTAGAGCATCCCCTCGATCGGCAGCCAATACACGAAGAAGCCGATGTCGACGTCCATGTAGGGATCGCTCTCGCCGAACGAGATGCCGTGGCGCAACAGCGAGAACATCCGCCAGCTCTCGGCGGGCAGCGCGAGCCACCATCCGAGCGCGATCGAGATGAGGAGTGCGGCCGCGACGAGATAGCGCCCCGGCACCTCTTCGCCGATCTCGATGTTGGCGACGCGACGCGGCAAGACGAGCGAGACGACGCTCTGTCGCACGACGTACAGATTGACGAAGATGATCGCTGCGGCCACGAGCGCGGAGCCCGCGCAGATGACCGTCACGAGCATGGCGCGCTCGCGCCAGAGCGCCGCGGCGCCCATCGATGCGTACCAGAGATAGTCGGCGACGATGCCGGCGCCCACGCGCCCCACCACGAGCAAGGCCGCGACGACCGCGAGCGCGATGACGGGCCAGCGGCGCCAGCGGGGAGGGATACTCACGCGTTAGGGCGACACGCCCTGCGTGCGCAGCCACTGCTCCATCTCGCCGCGGATGGCGGCGAGGCGCTGCTCGCTGCGTGCTTCGAAGCGCGTCACGAGCACGGGCTGGGTGTTCGAGGCGCGAATGAGCCCCCACCCGTCGCCGAAGAGCACGCGCGCGCCGTCCACGTCGATCACGTCGTGCGTCTCGCGGAAATGAGCGATCGCATCGTCCACGATCCTGAACTTGCGCGATTCCTCGACGTCGACGCGAAGCTCGGGCGTCGAGACGAATTTCGGCACGTCGGCCAACATTCCGGAGAGCGACGTCCCCGATGCCGCGACGATGCGAATGAGCCGCGCGGCGCCGTAGAGCGCATCATCGTGACCGTAGAAGCCTTCCGTGAAGAACATGTGCCCCGACATCTCGCCGCCAACGGGCGCGTGAAGCTCGTGCATCTTGTCCTTCATGAGCGAGTGTCCCGTCTTCCACATCACCGGAATCCCCTTCGCCTTCACGATCTCATCGGGAAGTGCCTGCGAGCACTTCACGTCGAAGACGATCGGCTGGCCGGGACCGGTGCGCTCCAGCACATCGCGCGCATACAGGATGAGCACATGATCGCCCCAGACGATCGTTCCATCCGCATCTACGACTCCGATGCGATCGGCGTCTCCATCGAAGCCCACGCCCAGATCCGCGCCACTCGAGCGCACGGCGCTGATGAGATCCTGAAGATTCTCGACGACCGTCGGATCCGGATGATGATTCGGGAAGGTGCCGTCGCTCTCACAAAAGAGCCCGGTCCACTCGACGTCGAGGTGATCGAAGAGCTGCGGCGCAACGAGCGCGCCCACGCCGTTGCCGCAGTCGACCACCACCTTGAGCCGGCGCTTCAGCTTCCCGGTGCGCGCGACGATATCCTCGACGTAGCTGTCGATGATCGCCTGGGTGCGCACCGTTCCCTTCCCCTCGGGAAAACTCCCCGCAACCGCGAGCCGGTAGAGCTCCTGGATCTCCTCGCCGTGTATCGACTCGGTGCCCAGCGAGAGCTTGAAGCCGTTGTACTCCGGCGGGTTGTGCGACCCCGTGACCTGGATGCCGCCCGCCACATCCACGTGGTTCAGCGCCCAGTACAGCAGCGGTGTGGGCACCTGCCCGACGTCGACGACGTTCAGCCCGCACTCCGTCAGTCCGCGCACGAGCGCGTCGCGCAGCGCCCCGCCACTCGGCCTGTTGTCGCGGCCGACCGCAACGGCGCCCGTTATGCCCTTGTTCTTCAGATACGCGGCATACGCGCGCCCGAGGGCGTACGCGGTGTCCGCCGTGAGGTCGCGGCCGACGATGCCGCGCACATCATACTGCCGGAAGATTTCCCTGCTCAACGCCATGTCGTTCCTCGATACGATGCGAGGCCGCCTGGGCGGCCTCGCGTAATCACTGGCTCGCCGCCGCCGCGACCGGAGGAGTCGCCGCCG
>JBDTJH010000214.1:0-7494 GCA_039935955.1 Gemmatimonadaceae bacterium | reverse complement strand
CCCGTCACGTTCATGCGGCCGAAGTCATCGTTGAGCCCCGTGCCGTTGCCTTCGCCCGGTCCGATCTGTGCGACCGCCACGTTGTGGAACTGGTCGTCGCTCAGCGTCGCGCCCGTGTGGCAGATGGAGCACTTGAGCGTGAGGAACGTCTTCGCGCCCTCGAGCTGCCTGGGCGAAAGCGCATCGTCATGGCCGGCGAGGAATCGGTCCCACGGCGTGTTGGCAAGTGAATAGCTGTCCACGATGAAGCCGCCGATGGCGTTCGAGGCGTGCGCGAACGTCATATCTCTGAAGCGCTGTCCCGGATACGCCCGCTCGAACATGCGGCGATACTCGGGGATCTGTCCGAGCCGGTGCATCAGCCCTTCCCAGATCGCGGTGTTGTCGGTATCGGAAATGGTGGCGAGCTCGTTGCCCGTGTAGGCGCGCATCTCGTCGCGATTTCCGACCGGGAACATGCCGAGCGCGGACACGGGTCCGAATTCCAGAACCCGACGCATCCGCGGCGTGAGCTGATCGCCGGCCGGCGTGCTCAGACGTCCGTGCAATCCCGCCTCCACACGTCCATCCCAGAAAAGATGCTGCATCGCCGCGAGGTTGAACGCGGGCGGTGCATTGCGCGGGATGAAGAGCCCCTGCGGATGCACTCGGTCCGGGCCGGCCCCATGCGCGCCCTGTCCAATCGACAAACTGCGATCGTCGCCCGTCGCGAACTGGGGAAGATGGCACGTCATGCACGCGATGTCGCGGTTGCCACTCAAGATCTTGTCGAAGGCGAGCGCGCGGCCGAGCTCGACGAGCTCGGGGCGAACGTGTCGCCTGGGCGGGAGTGCAATTACTCCTCGCCCCGCCGCGAGCTGGCGCACCAGCGCTGCGGTCGGATTCGGCGGTGGGGGGCCATGATGTCGCGATGCCAGCGGTTCCGTGCTCGCCGGCGGCTTATCGTCGGCGCAATACATGAGCGGTCCAGCCAGAAAGGCCACCGCCACGCATGTCTTCCACGTCGTCCGGCGCATAGAACCTCTTGTCGATGTTCGCTGCCGCAAACGTCAAAGTCGGACTCATCCGGGGGGACGGTCCGCTACTTAGATAATCGCAAAGGGTCCGAAGATGCGGACATGTGATTGACAGAACTTGTTAGCCGCGTCTAGCGCGTGCTAACCGGCATGGAAGAGAGCTGATGCTAGCTTTCCAGCAGCGTCCGGTGGAGCAGCAGACGCGCTTTCCGCCAATCGCGCTGTACGGTCCGCTCCGAAACTCCGCGAAAGGTCGCGATCTCCGCGAGCGTGAATCCGCAGAAGAAGTGCATGTCGACCAGCTCCGCGAGCGTCGGTTCGAGGCCAGCCAGCTCATCGAGCGCGTCGCCAAGCGCTTCGAGCTCGCGCGCATCCTGTGTGGATTCCTGAAGCGGGAGCTCGTCGCCATCGAGCGTGATCTCGAGCTCGCGCCCACGTTTCTTCGCGCGCCGTCGCCTCGTGTAGTCGATGACAAGCCCGCGCATCGCGCGCGAGGCATAGCCGAGGAATCGCGCCTCGTCGGGAAAGTCGACGTTTTGGCGATCGACCATGTTGAGATATGCCTCGTGCAGCAACGTCGTCGCGCCGAGCGTGATCGACGAGCCGGCGCGACGCAGATTGCTCTCCGCGATGCGATGCAGCTCGGCGTAGAGCATCTCGAACAGCGCGTCCGCCGCCGCCGGATCGGAGCGGCCCGCTCTTTCGATGAGTGCTCGAATGTCGCCCGTCAAGCTCCCCCCGCGCTGCTGTCTACGACCGAGTCGCGCCGCCGGCGAAGCGTGGCGCCTCATCCATAGAGTCGAAGCTACGCGATTCGATGGTGAAGGCCATAGCCGGAAAGGCGCTGGCCCTCATCCACGCGACTACTTCTTTCCCTTCTTCGGCCCTTCGCCCTTCCGCTGCTGCGGATTTGGCACGACGCCAAGTGCGGAGGCGAGATCGATCTGATGATCCTGCTCCTGCTTGATGAGCTCTTGAAGCACTTCGGCAAGCGCGTACTCGCCGAGCTCTTCCGCCTGCTTGATGCGCTGGCGGTAGTTGTTGATCGTATCGTCTTCGGCACGAAGATCTGCCCAGAGCATCTCCTCGTTCTCTTCCGAGACTTCGACGGTGGCGGGTGTGTGCACCGGGTACGCGCCGAAGTAATCGATCTGTCGCGCGATGGCGAGCGCGTGATCGAGCTCTTCGTGCGCGTGCTTCTCGAGCTCGCCCGCGATGTTCTGGAAGCGCGCGGTGTCCAGCTTCTGACTGAAGATCACGTACTGAATGATCGCCTTGTACTCGCGGGCGAGATCCTGTTGAAGTCCTGCAACGAGCTGATCGCGCGTCACGGGCGCGGACGAAGAGTCTTGCTTGGCCATGATCCGTCTCTAGCGTTTGAATGTGAAAGTGGGCATCCTGCCCTTCTGAATGAACGCAGGAATCTGGCCCGCGCGCGAGGAGGATGAGCTACCCGAAGGATGAGATGAGGCCGCCACCGGCGGCCGCGGACGACGCGAAGTCCTTCGAGATCGCCCGGCTGTGGGTGGCCAACGGTGCGCAGCACGTCGTGCTGCGCACCGACGTGTGGCCCGACCCTGCAGTGTGGGGGATCGTACTCGCTGATCTCGCGCGTCACGTCGCAGTCGCCTACCAGCACAAGGATGGGCACGATCTCGAAGACGTGCTCGAGCGCGTGCTCGCGGGCTTTCACACCGAGATCGAGTCGCACATCGATCCGTCGACAGGTGGAGATTCGGAATGAGCGAGCAGTCGGAGTCGCAATCGCCGTACAAGACGAATCTCGCGCAGAAGTTCTACGCAATCGATGATCACTGGAATCCGCGCATCGTCGGCGAGCTGAATGGGCAGCACGTCAAGATCGCGAAGATCCAGGGCGAGTTCGACTGGCATCACCACGAGAACGAGGACGAGCTTTTCCTCGTGCACCGCGGCATTTTTCGCATGGAGTTTCGGGATCACACCGTACTGCTCGCGCCAGGCGACATCCTCATCGTTCCGCGCGGCGTCGAGCATCGGCCGGTGGCCGATGAGGAGGCGGAGATCGTGATGTTCGAGCCCGCAGGCACGCTCAACACCGGCAACGTCGTGAGCGAACGAACGGTGGCCGATCCGGAGCGACTCTAGCGATTCCCTTCATAGCAAAACACAATGACATCGTCCGCAACGCAGACCGACGCGCTCCATCCGCGCATTCAGGAACTTCTCGACTATCTCGACGTGCATCGCCGCCAGCTGCTCGAAACGATCACCTCCGTGCCGGCCAGGCTGCGCGAGACGCGGCCGGGCGAGGGACACTGGTCGGTGGCGGAGGTGGTGGAGCACCTCGCGCTGATCGAGAGCCGGATCGCCGGGCTCCTCACGATGAAGGTGGCGGAGGCGCGCGCGAATGGCGTCGGTGCTGACACGGAGACGAGCTCCGTCGTCGCGAGCTTCAAGTATCCCGATAGCGTCATCGATCGCACGAACAAGCTCGTCGCGCCCACGGTGACGCAGCCGACCGGCACGCTCGACACCGATGCGGGAACGCAGGCGCTCGAGAAGTCGCGCGCCATGATGGTGGGCGCGCTCCACAACGCGAACGGTGTGTCGCTCGAGCATCTCATGCAGCCGCACCCCATTCTCGGCGCGATGAACATGTATCACTGGATGGTGGCGACGGCGCTCCACGACGACCGGCACGCCTTGCAGATCCGCGAGATCCAGCAGACACTCGCCGGGAGCTAGGATTCATCAGCGCACGGCGCCGGTCGAGTGGCCGGTGGATGTTCACATCTCTCAGGAGCTCCACATGCGACCACTCGGAATCGTCGGTGTCATTCTCATCATCGCTGGTGTGGTCGTGCTCGCGATGAAGGGAATCAGCTATACGAAGGACAAGGACTCCGTGAAGATTGCGGGCGTGGAGCTTTCGAAGGAAGACAAGGGCTTCGTGCCGCCCTGGGCAGGGATCGTCGCCGTCGTCGCAGGAGTGGCGCTCGTCGCGGCGGGACGGACGAAGGCGTAGCACGCGTGGCGGTGCATTGGCGCAGCTCGGTCCATCTCGCCGCCGCGCTGTGCTCCGCAATGCTGGTCGGGTGTGCGGCGGAGCCGCCGCTCGTGGCGGGGAGCGCGGACTCCTACGAATTCACCGCGCGCGTGCGCGCCGCGATTCCGCTCGGCGACGCCGACGCCGAAGCGGAGCACGCGCTCGCGGCGCAGCGCTTCGACTGCACGCGCACCGACACCCTGCAGTCGGAGGAACCAGACACGCTGCAGGCGTACTCGGCCCCCGATGAGTCAGGAACCGAGTACATCACCTGCGACTACCTGCAACGGCGGCATTGGGGCGAGAAGACGCGTCGGCGCTACCTTGTGGTACTATACATTCGCGAGCATCGCGTCGATCGCGTGTTCGCCGTGACGCACCTGCGCGAGGTGCACTGATGACCATGCATCCAAGGACCTCGTGAGCGCCGGCAAACGGAAGATCCACCACAAGATCGTCTTCGGTGGAGTCATCATTCTGATCGTCATGCTCGTGTGGATCTTCGCGTTTCCAAAGCCAGGTCCGTAAGCGATCGACTCAGTGGTCGATGCCGCGTCCAGTGCGCGAGGAGCCTTCACCGTGTTCGTGGGCGCAGCGTCCGAAGTGGCGCGGTCATGCTGCGGTTCGTTGGCGTCGCGGTTCCGTTCGTGAACGGTGCGGGCCGTCATGTCGAGCTCCTTTTGGGCTATCGAATGACGTTTCCAGGTTGCCAACATGTATAGCGAGACGCGTGCCGAAGAGAACCCGTATGACGGGCGTCGCAGGCTTGGCCTCACTTGGTCGCGTCTGCTTCTCGCGATGCTCTTCGTTTTCGCCGGCATCATGCACTTCGTCGCGCCGGAGCCGTACGCAGCCATCGTCCCGAAGTGGCTGCCGAATGCGCCTCTGCTCGTCGTCATCAGCGGTATCGCCGAGATTCTCGGTGGACTCGCTGTTCTGCTCTCGCACACACGCCGACTCGCCGGATGGGGACTCATCGCGCTGCTCATCGCGGTCTTCCCGGCCAACATCCACATGCTGCAGCTCGGCCACGCCAATCACGCGCCAGCGTATTGGATGGCCGCACTCTGGATCCGGCTGCCGCTGCAGCTTCTGATGATCTGGTGGGTGTGGCGGGCGGCGGCACGACCGGCGCGGTGAGCGATGGCGCGCGCTATCCGGTTCCGGCTGCGCGCCATCGCGCGGAGCAGACGATCGATCGAAGCCGCTTCATCTGCACGGTGCAGCGCGTGCGGTCAGCGGCCGACGCGCAGGAATTTCTCCGCGAGATGAACGACGAGTTCGCGGACGCGACGCACAACTGCTGGGCCTATCTCGTCGGCGCGCCTGGAAGCACGGACCGCATCGGCATGAGCGACGCCGGCGAGCCTCACGGCACCGCTGGCCGTCCGATGCTCGTGGTGCTGCAGCACTCCGGTGTCGGCGACATCGCCGCAATCGTGACTCGCTATTACGGCGGCACCAATCTCGGTACCGGTGGGCTCGTGAAGGCGTACGGTGGCACGGTGCAGCTCGCGCTCGTGACGATGGCCCGCGCCGAGCGCATCGACTATGCGGAGATGATGGTCGTCGTCGGCTACGAGAGTATCTCGGTCGTGCAACAGCTGCTTCTGCGCCACGAGGCTGCATCGCTCACCGAGGACTATGGCGAGCGCGCGACATTCAGGCTCCGTGTCCCGGTCGCACGAGCGGAGGCAATGCGCGACGCGCTCCTCGACGCGACGAGCGGCCGGGCGGAGGTCACGATGGGGAAGCCGTAGGGGGGTTCCGGAACGGTTTAGCCTCCTCCGCGCGTTCGTAAGGAAAGGAGCGGTGCGACCATCAAGCGGCGGACGAGACGCTCGCTAGCTTTGGATCGAAGACATCGCTCTCACACCGCAGGACGACATGAAGAAGAAGAACACCGTTCCCCAGGGCGCTCCGAAGCCCGGGCTCGCGAAGGGCGCGAAGGCGAATGCGCCGATCTGGGCTCCGCGTCAATCCAAGGCGCCGCAGGTGCGTGTGAAGCCACGCGACACATCGGGAAAGTCGGGGCAGCGCGGCAAGTAGCGACCGATACGACAGTGGCACTCACCGCGACGATCTACAATTTCGACATCGAGCTCGCGAACGTGGACCGCAACGTCTACGAGACGCTTGCGCTACGCGTTGCCCAGCAGCCGTCGGAGACCGAGGAGTACCTCCTCACGCGCGTGATCGCGTACTGTCTCGAGTACGCGGAGGGGATCGCGTTCTCGCGAGGGATCGCGGAGCCTGACGAGCCACCGCTCGCGATACGCGATCTCACCGGCGCGTTGAAACTATGGGTGGAGTTCGGCGCTCCCGACGCGTCACGGTTGCACAAGGCGAGCAAGGCCGCTCCGCGCGTCGCGATCTATACGCATCGAGATCCGCTTCAGCTGCTTCGCCAGTACGCCGGCGAGCGCATTCACCGCGTGGAGGAGATCGATCTCTTCGCGGTGGATCGCGAGCTGCTCGCCGAGCTCATCGCGCGGCTCGACCGACGCATGTCCTTCCAGCTGTCGGTGATGGAAGGGCATCTCTACTTCACGCTCGCTGGTAGCGCCACAAATGGCGCCATCGACGGTGCCGTCGTGAAGCATTCGCTCGTCCCTGCCGCGTAGCGATTGTTCCTTTCGCTCTGGAGCTTCACGTGATCGACATTTCGATAGACGGTGAGAAGGCGGTATTCGAGGTCGAGGGGATGGACAAGCTCTGGTCGTTCCGGAGCCGTCTCGAGATTCCGCTCGCACACATCAAGGCCGTGCGCGCGGATCCGTCCGTCGCGCACGGATGGTATCACGGATGGAAGCTCCTCGGCACGAACCTGCCCGGGATTTTCACGGCCGGCACCTTTCACCAGCATGGCAACAACGTGTTCTGGGACGTGCACGATCCGGAGCGCACGATCGTTCTCGAGCTGGATCACGAGTTCTACGGCCAGCTCATCATCGAAGTACACGACCCAGCGCAGGCCGTGGCGCTGCTTCAATACAGGATCGGACCGTCTCGCGACTAATTCGCGTCCCTGTCGGATCGGCCGGTGCCAATGGTACCGGAGAAGACTATCTTTCAAATGACTCATGACCACACGCTGCAACCGGTGACCACACCCCGCCGCCCGCGTCGACCGCGACGCCGCACGAGCGCTGCCGCACCGCGCCCGACTTCGCTTCCCACCAGTCGAAACGCCTATCAGGCCACGCGGGAGTGGCTGCTGTCGCGCCACGGATCGGTGTGCGCGTACTGCGAGCGGAGATTCGACGCGGAGCTGATGACGCTCGACCACGTGACGCCACGCCGCGGACAAACGGCGTACGATCGGCGCGACAACCTCGTACTCTGCTGTCCGGCGTGCAACGCGCAAAAGGCCGATCAGCCGTTTCTCGCCTTTCTCCTCGCGAGGCGTGCGCGCGCGGCGAGTCTGCTGCGATACGGTGAGCACCTGAG
>JBDTJH010000213.1:0-3329 GCA_039935955.1 Gemmatimonadaceae bacterium | reverse complement strand
CTGTCGTTCGACAAGGTGAACGGGCTCGTGCAATTCCAGGAGACGTACCTCCGCTATTCACCGGGCTTCGAGATCAACGATCTTGGTTTCCTCACCGAGGCAGGCAGGCAGAATCAAAGCACCTTCGTCGGCTTGAACCTCACGCATCCCACTGGACTTTATCGTGAGCTCTTCGCCTACATCGATCAGCATGCCCAGTGGAATGCGGTGAGCATGAGCAGCAAGCACCTCACCGACGATGATGTAACCTTCGGCTTCGACGGCGCCATGACGAACAGCTGGTTGCTCCACGGGAACATCGGTGTGCATCGCTTCATTCCCGTCTACGATGATCGGGCAACGCGCGGCGGACCGGCATTGCGTCGCGTGCCCTATCAGGATGTGTCGCTCGAGGTCGATGGCGATCCACGGCTGCGCTTGCTGCCATCATTCGGAGTATTCGCATTTCGCGGAAATGGCACACGCGGCGAGGGCTCGTGGGGCTACGGTCTCGATCCGTCGATCGCCTTTCGCCTGTCGCGCAGCCTCACCGGATCGATCTCGCCGCACTTCGACCACAACTCCGACAACAACCAGTGGGTCGACAACATCATTTCGAGCGACAACGCTGACACCGCGTACACCTTCGGCCGCCTCGATCAGAACACCGTATCGCTCACCGCGCGGGTCGACTATACGCTGAGCCCAAAGCTTTCGCTCCAGGTGTACGCGCAGCCGTTCGCGAGCAGCGGTAGGTACACCAGCTGGCGCCAGCTCAGCGGCGATCCTGGTAATGACAACTACGATCGCCGCTTCCTTCCGTACGGCACGCAGGAGGGGGTGGCGCAATACAACTTCGACGTGGCCGAGTTCAACTCGAACGTCGTGCTGCGATGGGAGTATCGGGCGGGATCTGCGATCTACGCGGTATGGACGCAGGGGCGCAACTACGCGAATGACGGCTCGCCGTTCGGCAACTTCAACGTCCACGGCAGCGTTCGCGACCTGTACGCGATTCACCCCGACAATACCTTCCTCATCAAGGCGTCATATTGGTTCAGCCTGTGATGCGCGGGCGTTCGTGATCATATTGTCGGTATGACACGAGTCGCCTTTCTCGGGCTGGGCGCGATCGGCGCGCCGATGGCCAAACATCTCGCGCAGCCGCCGTTCGAGCTCGCGATTTGGAATCGCACCGCGGCGAAGTCGCGCAGCTTCGCCTTCTCGGCCGGTACGGGAGTACGCGTGGCGAAGTCCGCGGCGGATGCGGCGCGCGGCGCGGAATTCATCGTACTGTGCCTCCCCACGTCGCAGGATGTCGATTCGCTGCTCGATGGCGCGGACGGGCTGCTCGCCGGCGTCGCGCGCGGATCGACGGTGATCGACTGTACGTCGGGCGATCCGGCTACCTCGCGCACGATCGCCGCGCGGTTGGGCGCGATCGGCGTCGCCTACATGGACGCGCCGGTGAGCGGCGGCACCGCCGGCGCAGAGAAGGGGACGCTCACGGTGATGTGCGGCGGCGATCAGGCGCTGTTCGATCGCGCGAAGCCTGTACTCGAGGCATTCGGCGAGAAGCTCGTGCTCTGCGGCCCGGTCGGATCCGGCGACGCGGTGAAGGCGGTGAACAACGCGCTGCTGGCGGTGCACCTGTGGGCGGCGGGGGAGGGACTCGCGGCGCTCACGAAGGCCGGCGTGTCGCCCGCGGTCGCGCTCGATGTGATCAACGCGTCGAGCGGGATGAGCCGCTCCACCGAGCGTCTCTTCCCCGAGCGCGTCCTCTCGCGCGCGTTCCCGCGCACCTTTCGCCTTGCCCTGCTCGACAAGGATGTCGGCATCGCGGCGGGGGTCGCGCGCGAGCAGAAAGTGCCGTCGCCCCTGCTGCAGCTCACGAGCGAGCTCTTTCGGGTCGCGCACGCCACGCTCGGCGAAGAGGCGGACCACGTCGAGGCGGTGAAGCTCATCGAGCAGTGGGCGGGAGTCGAGATCAGGTGACGGCTGCCGCCGTCCGGCCGCTCGCGGCGCATACGCAGAGCGTCGAGCAGGTTCGCGCGCACTTCCCGGCGCTCGCGCGCGTGCACGGCGGGCATCCGGTGGCGTACTTCGACGGACCGGGGGGAACGCAGGTGCCGAGCAGCGTCGTCGATGCGATGACGGACTACCTGCTGCACCACAACGCTAACTCGCACTGGGCATACCCGACGAGTGTCGAGACCGACGTCATCATAAACGCAGCGCGCGCGGCGGCCGCCGACCTGCTCAACTGCTCGCCGACCGAGATTGCCTTCGGCGCGAACATGACGACGATCACCTTCGCGCTCTCGCGCGCGCTCGCGCGCACGTTCAGCGAAGGCGACGAGATCATCGTGACAGAGCTCGACCACCACGCGAACATCGCGCCGTGGACGCGCCTCGTGTCCGAGCGCGGAGTCGTCATCAAGACGGCGCGCATGGATACCACGACGGGCGCGCTCGACTGGGCGAGCCTCGAGCGCCAGTTCGGCGCGCGCACGAAGCTCCTCGCCATCGGCGGCTCGTCGAACGCGCTCGGAACCGTCAACGATATCGCGCGCGCGACCGCGTACGCGCACGGGAAGGGCGCGCTCGTCTTCATCGACGCGGTGGCGTATGCGCCGCACGCGCTCGTCGACGTCCGCGCCATCGGCTGCGACTTTCTCGCCTGCTCGGCCTACAAGTTCCACGGCCCGCACCTCGGGATGCTCTACGGGCAGCACGACCTCATGTCCGAGCTCGATGTCGCGAAGCTCGCGCCCGCGCCGTCGCAGTCGCCGGACAGATGGGAGACGGGGACGCTCAACTTCGAGGCGCTGGCGGGTACGACGGCCGCAATCGACTTCCTCGCGTCGATCGGCGTGGGCGACACGCGCCGTGCCCGGCTCGAGAGTGCGTACGATGCGATGCACGAGCGCAGCACGGCGCTCTTCGCATCGCTGTGGAGCGGGCTCGCATCGATTTCGGGAGTGACGCTTTACGGGCCGGCTCCCTCCGCCGCGCCGCGCGCGCCGACCGTCGCCTTCACGGTGCGCGGCGTCGACTCGCGCACCGTCGCGGCGCGGCTCGCCGCGGAGCAGGGAGTCTTTGCATCGAATGGAAATTTCTACGCGGCAACCATCGCGGAGCGCTACAACGTTGACGGCTCCGGATGGGTGCGTGCAGGTTGCGCGTGCTACACGACCGCCGAAGAGGTCGAGCGTCTCGTTCGCGGCGTCCGCGCTATTTCGGCTTAACCGTGGGCGCTTTCGCGGTCGCCACGAACGGCTTCTTCCGCGACACTTCCTTCTTCTCGAGCGCGGCGAGAAACGGTTCGTACACCGAGCCCGGGTTCCACA
>JBDTJH010000212.1:0-6730 GCA_039935955.1 Gemmatimonadaceae bacterium | reverse complement strand
GCGCAGCCGGCCATCACCGGTGCGACGATCGCGAATGCCGCAAACAACTTATAGTGACCGTTCATGTTTAATCTCCGTGTAAGACGCTGTGACCGGTTTGTAGCTCTTCCCTGCGATGGAATAAGCTAAAACTGTGCCGAATGTCCTGCTGTGACTCACCTCACGCAGCGCACGGTGCGACTTATCACATGGACGCGCCCGCATCGAGAAAATCCGGCGCTTCGTGATGTGCGTCCGGACTTTCGATGATCTCCAGCACTATCTCTCCGGGGATCAGCGCCTTCACCACGAACGATTGACGATGATGCGCGCACGAGCCGTGGATCTGAAGTGCATCGATATGACGACGTGTGGCATATCCGCAGTTGTGGTCCCAGCAGTAGTGCGGATGCCGGCGTGCGAGATTCGACATGAGTCTGTCGCGCGTCACCTTCGCGACGATCGATGCGCACGCGATGCTGAAGCACTTGTCGTCGCCATCGACGATGCCGTGATGCGCGACGCCGAGTGCGCGAATGGGCCGGCCGTCGATGAGCACGTGATCCGGAGCGATCGTGAGGCGCGCGAGCGCGCGGCGCATCGCCAGGGTGCTCGCGTGATAGATGTTGATGCGATCGATCTCCCGCGCCGATGCAGCGCCGATCCCGAGCGCGACCGCGCGTTCCAGAATCTGTGCGACGAGCCGCACGCGCGCGGGGGCGCTGAGCATCTTCGAGTCGTCGACCCCGCGCAGCGCGCGCGAGTCGGGAGGCATCACGATGGCGCATGCGACGACGGGGCCCGCAAGGGAGCCCCGTCCGACCTCATCCACTCCGGCGATGAGCGCGCCGCCTGTGCGGCGCAGCTCCCGCTCGATCGTCGTCCACCGCGCACGATGCATTGACGCGCGTGCCGCCGGTAAGGCTAGACGGGACGTGCGATCTGAATCTTGCGCTCCTTGATCCGTGCGCCCTTTCCGGTGGCGGCGCGCAGATAGTAGAGCTTCGCGCGACGGACGCGGCCTCGGCGAACGACGTGCACGTCGCCGAGCATGGGGCTGTGAATCGGGAAGATGCGTTCGACGCCGACGCCGTTGGAGATCTTCCGCACGGTGAAGGTCTCGCTCACACCGCTGCCGCGCTTGGCGATGCAGACGCCTTCGAACGCCTGCAGCCGCTCCTTCTCTCCTTCCTTGACGCGCACGTTCACGCGCAGCGTGTCGCCCGCGCGGAAGGGCGGAATGTCGGAGCGGAGATATTCCTTCTGGGTCTCGATGAATACATGCATAGGGCGCTCGGGGCCAGTTGAACGGGGCCCGGAAAAAGTGTCGTGAGAAGATTGTGAAGCTAACCGTCTGAAGCGATTAACTCAAGAGCGGGAAGCGGTTAGGGCTGCCCACGACGCACGAAGTGCGATCGATGGCCGGAGGGGCTATGGATCGCACTCGTATCACACAGCTGCGGCTCCCCCCGAGTCACCACCGCTACATCAGGGGACCGTGATCGTCTTCGTGACGGACTTCGAGGCCAGCGTCTTGTCGTCGATCTTGAGCGTGGCGGTCACCGTCTTCGCGCGGGAATAGCTGTGCTCGACCTTGACGGTGGTGCCTTCGTAGCCGTCGCCGAACGACCAGTTGTACGACGAGACACCGTTGGGAACCTGAGACGCGGATGCGTCGAAGGAGCATACGTGCCTCACCGTGCAGGTCGCCGTAAAGCTTGCGGTAAAGGACGCTGCCGCCGGCGGAGCTCCCGCCGGTGTCGTGGTGGATGACGAGCCCGTGGCACTTGCCGGGGTGATCGCCTTGCCGGTCGTGAACGAGTGCCCGGCCTTGTCGATGATCTTGACGCTCCACTTGAAGCTCGCCGACGATGGGTAGGTGTGCACCCACTTGCTGCCGGTGCCGAACTTCCCGTCGCCGAACGTCCATGCGTAGCTGGAGACCCCGGCCGCGGGCTTGGACGCGCTGGCGTCGAAGGCGCAGACGTTGTGCGAACACTTGTACGAGACTGCCGCGCCGACGACGACCGGAATCGCGGGAGCAACTGGCGGAGCCGCCGGGCGGGCCGGCGGTGCAACCGGAGCAGCGGGCGGCGGCGTCACCGTGCCCGAGCCGATCCACGCCGTGTAAAGGAGCCTGTCGCCCGAGCCCGCGAGATTCTTCACCGTCGCGGTGGTGCCGTTGCCGACGATCGCCGCACGCACCGTCGCCGGAGAGGCGGTGGGGTGTCCCTCGAGATAGAGCGCCGCGGCGCCGGCGACCATCGGAGCGGACATCGAGGTCCCGTTCCAGCTGGCAAGCGCGACATCGGAGAAGTAGTCGGCGGAAGCGACCGACACTCCAGGTGCGAACATCGCGACGCACGAGCCGTAGTTGGACCACGACACGCGCGAGTCCGACGCATCCGTCGCGCCGACGTTGATCACGTCCTTGAGCTTGCCCGGCGACATGAGGCACGCATCGCCGCTGTTGTTTCCGGCGGCGACGACATACGTGACCCCGGAGCGAATCGAGCGCTCGACGGCCGTATCGAGAATCGGCGCAGCAGCGGCGCCCAGACTCAGATTGGCAACCGCGGGCGACTTGTGATTCGCGGTAACCCAGTCGACGCCGGCGAGAATCGTGGAGAGCGTCGTCATGCCGTTGCACGGGAAGACGCGAACCGACCAGACCGTGGCCGACTTTGCGACACCATGCACGCTGCCCGCGGCGATGCCGGCCACGCCGGTGCCGTGACCGTTGCAATCCGATCCGTTTCCGCCGAGTGCGTCGTAAGCGAACTTCGCGCGCCCACCGAACTCGGCATGCGTGTAGCGAACGCCGCCATCGACGACGTAGATGTTGACGCCGGCGCCCGTCGCGCCGTACGCGAACGCACCGTTCAACGGCATGAGCTTCTGATCGACGCGGTCGAGCGCCCAACCCATCCCGGTTTCGGTCCCGAGCTGGTGGACGAAGCGATCCTGCGTGACGCTTTCGATGTCGGGATCGTTTCGAAGGCTGTCGAGGTCGTCGTCGCTGACGGCGGCGGAGAAGCCGTGCAGCACGGTTCCGAAGTGCTGATCCATCTTGAGCGCCTTGCTGAGCGCGTGGCGATGGACGAGCGCCTCCGATGACGGAGCACCCGATTTCAGAACGATGATGTAGTGGCCCGTCCAGGCGTCGGCAGAAGCGGCGACGATCGGGAGACGGGTGGACGTCGACTGCGCAGGGGTCGGCGCGGTTGCGTCGTTGCAGGCGGCGAACAAGAGGATGCAAGCGCATCCAGTGAGGAGGTGCCTCATATCGTGGGACTCCTTAAGAAAAGGGTCCGCGCGACAACTCGACTAGCATGGCATTGCGAACAATGCGTTAGCCTCGTGGCTTTGCGCCGCCGCCTTTCGACGGGTTTGCCCTTGTCACTAAACCAATGGCTCAGCAACCGTGCGACAACAAGAAGAGTGGACACAACTGACATACAGACGCGTTCGCACTGTCTTGACATGCGACCGTGGAAGTATTTTGGAGAATCGAAATCCGGCCTTGGTGCTCCGGCCCCAGAATACTATCCGTGGGTGAAAAATCCACCGTGTGAAACGCATCTTTTGTCTTCGCTGACTGAACGGCCAGACAATCTGTCCGAGAGTACCTATCAGCCACGATTAGTTCATAGACGGACTACCCCACGCATGGGTAAAACTTCACTGGTGGCGCACCCTCTACGCCCCTCACCGAGCCTGTAAATCACAACGCGGCGACCTACGTCGCGCGGTCTTTCTTCATGCGCGATAGCCGAGCCGCCTCCGACGCCCGCCATTCCGCAATCTTGCGATGGTCGCCCGACATCAGCACGTCCGGCACCCGCTGGCCCCGAAACTCCGCCGGCCGCGTGTAACTCGGAGCGCTAAGGGCGCTCCCGCCCCAGAACGAGTCCGTGCGCGCGCTCTCCAGATCCGACATCGCCCCCGGCAGAAGCCTCGCCGTGGCGTCCACGATCGCTAAAGCGGCCGTCTCCCCCCCGCTCAGGACGAAGTGCCCCAGGGAGATCTCCTCCGTCGCCAGGTGGTCGGCAACGCGCTGGTCGACGTCCTTATAGTGCCCGCAGAGCACCGTCAGCTCCTCCCCCTCGGCGAAGCGCACCGCGTCCGCCTGGTCGAAGGGACGCCCGCGCGCCGAGACGAGGACGATGGGCGCCTTCGCCCCGATCGACTCGACCGCCTCGAAGAATGGTTCCGGTTTCATCACCATACCGGGGCCGCCGCCGAACGGTGCATCGTCGACCGTGCGGTGCCGGTCGTGCGTGAAGTCGCGGAGGTCGAGCACGCGATAGCTCACGCTCCCCGCCGCCGCCGCGCGCGCGGGGATGCTCAGGGCGAGTGGCGTCGTGAAGAAATCGGGAAAGATCGTGATGATGTTGACGCGGAGCATCAGTCGAGGAGGCCCGGAGGCGGCGCGATCACGACCGTCCGCTCCGCGCGCTTGACCTCGTGGATGAACACCTCATTGAACGGGATCAGCACCGTTCCTTTTTCGCGCGCGACGTCCAGCGCGAGCCCCTGCGGGAGCTCGAACACGTTCGCAACCGTCCCGATGAGCTCTCCCGACTCGAGCACGACGGTCATCCCCTCGAGCTCATGCTGGTACACCTCACCCTCCTCGAGCGGCACGAGCTCCGCAGCGGGAGAGAAGAGGTAGCGATTGGTCCAGCGCGACGCATCATCGCGGTCGCGCATCTCGTCGAATTGCACGATGAGCAGCCCGTTCATGTGCGGGCGCACCACGCCGACCGTAAGCTCGGGTGGGTGCGGGAGCGAGTTGCCGGACGCGTCACCGGCGAAAAGCACACGGCCGGCCGAAAAGACTTCGGCCGGCGCGTCTGTGATCGGCTCCACGATGATCTCTCCGCGGAGCCCGTGCGATTTCCTCAACCGCCCGACGATGACCCATTCGGGCGACGGCATACTACTCCGCGGCGTTCTCGTTCACGGCAACCGCGCTTCCGCTGCGCTTGGCCGCTACGCGCGTCTCGTGACGCGCCTTCATCACGCCAGCCTTCCGGAGCAGCGAACGGACGGTGTCCGTCGGCTGCGCGCCGACGTCGAGCCAGTAGTTCGCGCGATCCGCGTCCACTTTCAAGCCACCCTCTGCGATGCGCGGGTTGTACTGGCCGATCAATTCGATGAAGCGGCCGTCGCGCGGGCTCTGCGCGTCGGCGATCACGATGCGATAGACGGGAAGCTTCTTACGTCCAACGCGGCGCAGGCGAATCTTGACCATGCGATTTCTCCCAACAGAGTGTGTCGTGGTACGCGGGCTCATCGCGCGCTCCGGAAGATCCGGTGCGCACCCGGGTGGTGCACAAAGCTAACTCAGCGGCCGCCCATGCGCGGGGGCATCATCCCCGGCGGCATTCCGGGGAATTGCATCCGGCCGCCACCGCCCTTCCCCATCTTCTTCATCATCTTCTGCATCTCGCGGAACTGTTCCAGAAGCCGATTCACCTCGCTCACGGGCCTGCCGCACCCCTTCGCGATGCGCGCCCTGCGCGACCCGGTCAAAATCCCCGGCGTCTTCCGCTCCGCCTTCGTCATTGAGAGCACGATCGCCTCGATGTGCTTCATCCGCTTCGGATCGATGTTCGCCTGCTTGAGCATCTTCGCGTTCACGCCCGGCAGCATCTTGAGCACGCCCTCGAGCGGCCCAAGCTTCTGCATCTGACGCATGCTCGTGAGGAAGTCCTCGAGATCGAGTCCCTCTTTCTTCACCTTCTTCTCGAGCCGCTTCGACTCCTCTTCGTCGAACGACTCCTGCGCCTTCTCGACGAGCGAGACGATGTCGCCCATCTGGAGAATCCGTCCCGCCATGCGCTCGGGGTGGAACTCCTCGAGCGCGTCGATCTTCTCACCGACACCGATGTACTTGATCGGCTTCTTCGTGATTCCGTAGATCGACAGCGCGGCACCACCGCGCGCATCGCCGTCCATCTTCGTCAACACGACACCCGTAATTCCGAGTGCGTCATCGAAGCCCTTCGCGATCTTGACGGCGTCCTGTCCGGTCATGCCGTCGGCGACGAAGAGAATCTCATCCGGCTTGACCGCGTCCTTCAGGCGGCGCAGCTCGTTCATCATGTCGTCGTCGATCTGCAGACGGCCAGCTGTATCGATGATCACGACGCGGTCGCGATGGCGACGTCCTTCCTCGATGCCGCGCTTCGCGATCTTGACGACGTCCTTGCTGTCGCGATCGAGAAAGACCGGCACGTCGATCTGCTTCGCGAGCGTCTCGAGCTGGTCGATCGCCGCAGGCCTGTACACATCGGCCGCCACGAGACGCGGCGGCTTCCCTTCCGCCTTCAGCTTCCGCGCGAGCTTGGCCGCCGTGGTGGTTTTTCCCGAGCCCTGGAGCCCGACCATGAGCACGATCCCCGGTGGGACGGTGCCTATGCGCAGCCCTTCGCGCTTCTCGCCCAGCATGGTCGCCAGCTCGTCGTGGACGATCTTGACTAGCTGCTGCCCCGGGGACACGCTCCGTAGAGCGGCGACACCCGCCGCCTTGGCTTCGACGCGCTCGAGAAATTCACGCGTGAGCGCAAAATTGACGTCCGCCTCGAGGAGGACGCGGCGAACCTCGCGCATCCCTTCCTTGATGTCGGCTTCCGTCAATACACCGCGCCCGCGGAGGCGCGAAAATACGGCGTCGAGCTTTTCGCTCAGTTCATCGAACATAGCCTTTAAACATATGCGTGATTAGTATTTAGGGCAATCCGAG
>JBDTJH010000211.1:0-3482 GCA_039935955.1 Gemmatimonadaceae bacterium | reverse complement strand
CTCGGCGTCGAGCCGGGGGCGGTGCTGCTCGACTATCCGGAGAAGCCGCGCATGCTGGGGCTCGATCTTCCGGTAAGCATGCGGGGTGGCGAGGTGCGGCGGTTAGGAGCGAGCGGGTGGCCTGCAGCGATCAACCTGCCGCTCCTGTCGCAGGAGCTCTACGAGTCGACGCGGGTGATGCGGGTGTTCGCAGTGGAAGGGGTGCGGGTGCAGAAGGAGCGCGTGATGGAGTTGCTGGCCGACTAGTTCCGTTACGCGTACATCAGCTGTCGCCTTCCGGTAGCAACGCTCTCACGATGATGCGAGTCTGGCACTCCCCATTCTGAATCGCTGTCAGGACGGTTGTCAGTCCGAGCGTGGCGCGGCCGCGCCTATCGGAGCGTAGGCCGACCGTAGTGCGCGACCAATGACCTCCCAACTGTATTTCTCTACAGCCGTCACTCGAGCATTGGACGCGAGGGACGCGCGCAAACCGGGCTCTCGGAGCACGGTCGTCACTGCTGCAGCAAATTCCTTTGGATCATCGCGAATGAGAATGTTATGTCCGTCTACGGCATCCAACCCTTCACAGCCAACAGACGTCGACACGATTGCCTTCCCCATCGCCCAGGCGTCCAGAATTTTCAGGCGAGTGCCGCCCCCGATGCGAAGTGGCACAACGTAGCACGACGCATCGTGCACAAATTCGCGGAAGTCGTCGACGTATCCGGTTAGATGGATACTACGACGCGCGAACCGCTCGATCGCTTCGGGAGTTGCACGACCGATCCAAGTGACTTTTACCAACGGGTCGACAGCGCGAATGTGCGGAAGGACTTCCTCATCGAAAAACGTGAGCGCGTCGGCATTCGGAAACCAGCTCATCCCACCGACAAACACGATGCCGTCGCTTTTCGACGAGTCTTCAGGCGCGAAAGTCTCGATGTCCACGCCGTTTGGGATCACGGCGATTCGAGCGCCGGGAACAAGAGCGGCGAGATTCTGCGCATCACCATCGGACACCACCAGATTCACCGCAACGCGTGACGCCCAAAGCCTCTCCTCACGCCGCAAAAAGGTGGACTGCACCCGCAAGTAGCCCCGACGTATTCCGTTCGATTCATTCTTTGCCCGCCGCTCAAGGAGCATCGACTCGACGTTGTGGTGTCCGAGCACAATTGGTACGCCTTCGAAAAGCGAGAGATAGCCACCCAGATCAAGACTGTCTACATGCACCACCGCGAAGCGCGTTGTTCGCAGATGCCCGAGCAGGGATCGCCGAAAAGCCGCGCTTTCGTATGCGTAGTCCGTATATGCGCGCATCGTGAGAAGACTTCGAAGATGATCCCATAACAGTCGCCATTTTCGATGCTCCTGTTCGATCGCATACACCTCCACCACAGAAGCGATCGAGCGGAGCGCCGCCATGCTTCCGGCGATGTCGATTGTAGTTGACACACGATAAAAGCACAACGCAGTGACGTCGAAATCGCGTGCAAGCAGCCGAAGTAGATTGAACGAGCGAATTGGAGCCCCGCCGTCAGGCGGATAGGGCAGAGTTTGGCAGAGAAATAGCAGCTTGGGTTTGGACATCTGACTCACTGGAGCGAGAATAGGCTCGGGCCGAGCCACAACATGCGCGCTGAGCAGAATTGCTGGCAAGGGCGCGCGGCCCGTCAAACTCAACACTCGAGCCATGAGACATTTACGTTTGCATGATGATTCGAGTGAATGGTCGGTGAACGCCGAAGGGTTACCGCGACGAAGCGGGCGCTGGAGCGCATACGCCGTAGTTCTTTTTGCTTACTGCTTACTGCTGGCGCTGAGCGCGAGCGAGGACCCGGGAGACACACGCGATTACGCGAATTCAATCGCACAACGATTCGCCAATCGCGACCTGTCTTTTTGGGAAGCCGGACATCTCTTCTGGCGCCCACTGGGATATCTAGTCGTCCTTTTCGCCCGTCATGCCGACGCGCCCATTTCGGCGGCGGTATTTTATGCGCATGTTGTTCACTCGTTGACGGCGATGAGCGTTGTTATGGGCGCAGTCGCCCTCCTCGCCTTCCTTGCATGGGCGCAGCGATGCGGGATCGCGACAATTCCCGCTGTAGGCGCGACGCTCGCCCTCGCCACTACATGCGCGTTTCTCAACTACGCGCAGACCGGCGCCGCCTATGTGTCCTCCCTTGCCATGTTCATGGTGGGGCTTTGGGCTCTCGAGACGGTGGATGCACGAGCTCAGTGGCGCGACATCGCATCACCGCTTGCGTTTTCCATTTGCGTGCTCTTCTGGCTACCCATGATGTTCTCCGTTCCTGTCGCCGCTGCGTCACCGCTCATACTTCGCGGCGACAGTAGGCGTCGGAGAAATGCCGCTGCATGGACGTGCGTGCTTTCCGGTGCGCTCGTCGTCGCGGCATATCTGGCTGTTGCTGAGATCAAACACATCCACTCGATCGTGGAGTTCCGACACTGGCTGAATGACGCGTCGCATGGAATCGAAAACAGCGGTGGGCTGTCTCGTACCGCGATTGGCTTGGCGCGATCGGTCGTGAGCACAGGGCAATTGGGCATCACCGCAAAGCGATTTCTACTTCATGACTCGTATTCTCCGGCAACCGCTGCTGACGTTGTGAGAGCGGGGCTGTATAGAGTCGCCATTTTCTACGGCGCGCTGGGCATACTGAGTTACTCCCTCGCCCGGAAAAGACAGTCCGCGCGCGTCTTCGCGTTTCTGGTACTCGGAGCGATTCCGGTGCTCGCCTTCGCCGTCGCCTGGCAGGGGGGAGACCTTGAGCGGTACTTCCCGATCTTCCCCGCGCTCTTTCTCGCCATCGGCGTCGCGCTTTCCGCTCTGCAGCGGGAGTACGGCGTACTGGCTGCTGTGGTCATGGTTGCTCTCCTTGCGGCATTCAATATCCCGGAGTACTCCCGCACCAGAGCCACGCGCACGTGTGCCGAATTGGAATCGCGATTGCACTCCGTGACCGCTTCGAATCGCACTCACACGTTGATCGTAACCATGGGCGCTGACGAACTCTCCTCGTTTCGAGGCCGCTGCCCTGATGCACGCGAACTCGAGCAACCCGATGCTCCCGGAGTGGTAGGGATCTTCACGCCGCACAGCGCGGACGGAACCCATTGGCGTGAATTCTTCGCAAAACGCGCGCTCGACGAGTGGCGGAGCGGAGGCCGCGTTTTGATTTCGTCGGGACTGTTAGCGGAGCGACCTCCTGCGCAGTGGCATTGGGCCGAGGGTGATGACCCACGCGTGAGTTGGGGGGAGTTCCCTGCGTTTTTCGACAGCCTCGCGACGACAGGCTCGAGGGGCGATGCCCGCACATTTCTCGAGGTACTCCCCTCAGCGGCAAACGAGGCTGCACTGGAACGCGAGCGTCGTGAGCCCGCGCGATGATTAGCAATGATGCACGGCTCCATTTCCAGACCTCGTCGATGCTGCACGCGTTGCGCAGCCGGCACCCGCACGAGCGCGCCTTCAA
>JBDTJH010000210.1:0-77212 GCA_039935955.1 Gemmatimonadaceae bacterium | reverse complement strand
AGGCGCCGACCGCGTCCCCCTCGGAGAGCACGCCGCCCGTCGCGCACGTCTTGATGACGTCCGCGCCCTGCTTGACCATGTAGCGCACCGCAGCGCGAACTTCTTCGGGACCGTTCGCGATGCCCGTCTTGTAGCTGCCGTCGAAGAGTCCGGGCTTGAAGCCATTCTCATCGCAGTGGCCGCCCGTGATGCCGATCGCGTAGCCGGCGTTCTCCATGCGCGGTCCCCAGATCTGGTCGGCGTCGACCGCCTTGCGTAGCGCCATGTCGTCGAAGTTCGGCGAGCCGACGTTGCGCACGCTCGTGAAGCCATCGAGTAGCGTGCTCTTCGAGTGGACGACACCGAGGATCGCGCTGTACTGGTCATAGTCGTGCACCGCCGACTCATCGGCCTCGGGATCGCCGAGCTCGCGCCCCGCGAGATGCACGTGCGCATCGATGAAGCCGGGGAGGAGCGTCGCGTCGCCGAGGTCGATCGTGCGGGCGCCTGCGGGCACCTTCACGTTCGCGGCGGTCCCGACCCACGTGATGCTGTCGCCGACGATGACGATCGCCGCGTTATTGATCTCGGCTGCGCCGGTGCCATCGATGAGATGGGCGGCACGCAGCACGAAGGTGCCGGGCGCGGCGAGTGCGGAATCCTGCGAGGCGAGCGGCGCCGCGCAGAGCACGACGAACGCGAGTGCGGCGGAGAGCGAACGACGATGCATCCAAAGCCTCCAGAGTGGTTCAGGAGCCACGCTTCCCGAGCGTGGCAGATAGCGCAAGCCGCTGGCCCGCGCGCATGACGATGACCTGAACGACGTCGCCGGGCTTGTGCACCCCGATCGCGTCGGTGTAGTCGTAAATGTCCTTCACGGTCTTGCCGCCGAAGTCGACGATGATATCGCCGGCCTGCACGCCGGCCTTGTCGGCCGGGCTGCCCGCGGTGACGCCGGCGAGCTTCACTCCGGGGGCGTCCGACGATCCCATGTCGGGGATGGAGCCGAAGTACGTGCCGTTCCCGGGTCCACCGCCCGTCATCTTCGGCGGCGGCGCGGACGAACGCTCGTACGTCAGCCGCGCAGGACGATCCGCGATGCTTCGCGCGATCCGCTCGGCGTAGTCGATCACGCGCACCTCGCCCGGGATGTTGATCTTCGAGGAGACGTCCGTCGCGCGATGATAGTCCTCGTGCATGTCGGTGAAGAAGTGCAGCACCGGCACTTTCTTGCCGTAGAACGAAGCGTGATCGGATGGACCAAAGCCGTCGCCGACGGGATCGATCGCGAGTGGCTGGACCGAGTTCGCGCTGTCGACAATGCCGCGCATCTCGGTCGCCGTCTGGGTGCCGTAGACGATCAGCTTGTCGTTTCGGAGGCGGCCGACCATGTCGAAGTTGAGCATCGCATCGATGCTGTCGACGGGAACGGGCGCGTGCTCGACGAAATATTCGGAACCGAGGTCGCCGAGCTCCTCGCCGCTGAAGTTGACGAAGATGATGGGACGGCGCGTGGGCGCAGCGTGAAAGCGTCGTGCGAGCTCGAGCACCGCGGCGGTACCCGAGGCATTGTCATCCGCGCCATGCCGGATCGCATTCTTCGCTTCGGGGTCCAGCGCGTCGAACGCGGAGCGGCCGAGATGATCGAAGTGCGCGCCGATGACGACGTACTGGGTGCGCAGTGCCGGATCGGTGCCGGGAAGGAGCGCGACGACATTCTGCGTCGGAAGCTCACCGGGAAGTCCTGCGTGCGCTGCGGCGGCCGAGCGCGCGGAGAAGTACTGCAGATACGATGCGCGGCCGAGGACGCATTCGCGCACCCCCGCGCGCATTTGCGGGCACGTGATCGAGCGGTCGATCTTGATGAGGCCGAGTCGCGCGTACTCTCGCACGAGATACGCAGCTGCGCTGTCGTTTCCCGGCGTGCCGGTGCCGCGTCCCTCCAGCGCATCGCTTGCGAGGTAGACGATGTCGGCGCGAATGCGCGCGCTGTCGGCAGCGGCGGATGCACTTCGGGGCGCTGCAGTAGAGACGGGCGCGCGATGTGTCCCGTGGCAGCCGAAAAGAAGTGCGGCCACGCTGACTTGCGCCGCGCGGCGGGGGAATGCGAGAGACATGCGGTGGCGGTGGGAGTGTTGAGGAGCGCGCTGCGAGTAGTATGTTATCCGCCGGTGCCCCTTCCTGCCAGACGTCCGCTGTCCACGCTCGCACTCGCGCTGATTCCGCGCGCGGTCGCCCTGAACCTCGCGCTCGGCGCCGTCGTCGGTGCGCTCAAGCTTCCGGTGTACCTCGATTCGGTCGGGACGATCCTCGTGGCGGTACTCGCGGGGCCGTGGGCGGGAATAACCACGGGCATCGTGTCGAACAGCGTGCTCGGCCTGCTCGTGTCGCCGGCGCTCTTCGCATTCATTCCGGTGGCTGTGGTGATCGGCTGGCTCGCCGGGCTGGCCGGTCGGGTTGGTGCATTCCGCTCGCTCGCCGGCGCGATCGCGGCGGGGCTCGTGATCGGCATCGCGGCCGCGCTCTGTTCCGCCGTGATCGTGATCGCGCTCATGGGCGGCCTCACCGCGAGCGGCACCGGGATACTCACGATCGCGATCCGCGCGACGTTCGGCGTGAGCATCGATGGCGCCGCGAAGATCGCGGCCGTGGTTACCGATGCGTTGGACAAGCCGCTCTCGTGCGTGCTCGTGTATCTCGTGCTCGAGCGGCTGCCGCGCAGACTCCGTGCGCGCTTCCGGAGTGCAGCCGCGTGACGTGTGGGCTCGCTCGATGGAATCCGATCACGCCGCTCGCGGGCGCAATCGCGATGGTGCTCGTCGCCTTCGTCGGACCGCAGCCGTGGACGCCGGCCGCGGTGCTCGCGACTGCGCTCGCGATCGCATTCGCAAGCCGCATCGGCTGGAAGGTGTCCGCGCTCACGGCGCTGGTCGTGGTGCCGACGTTCGTGCTCCTCGTGCTGCTCGACGCGGCGTTCCCGGATGCGGCTGCCGAGCACGCGCGATGGATCCCATCGCGCGCGGGCACCGTCGACGCGCTCGCCATCTCGCTACGCCTCGGCGCCGCGATCGCCGCCCTCGGCGTCATCGTGGTCGGCGTCGCGCCGCGCAGGCTCACGCGCGCGCTCGCGGCGCGCGGACTTCCGTCGTGGGCCGCGTATCTGGTCATCGCGTCACTCGAGGCGGTGCCCGACGCGCGCCGCCGTGCAGACGATGTGATCGATGCGCAGCGATGCCGCGGCGTCGCCATGGGGAAGGGCACGGGTGTGCGCGGCAGGCTGCGTGCGCTCCCTGCGCTCGCGGGTCCGCTCATCGTCGGACTCGTGACGGAGTCCGAAGAGCGCGCGCTTGCGCTCGACGCACGCGCCTTTGAGCCTCGAGCGAAGCGTACCGCGCTCGAACCGATCGCGGATCCGGCGAGCGAACGCCGGGCGCGGCGCGTGATCTGGCTCGCGCTCGCCGGCGTGATCGCGTGGCGGCTGTGGGAGTTCGCGCACTCGTTGACCATCGCGACATGAGCGACGCCGGGACGGCGCGACAGCTCGCACTCTCGATGCGCATCCGAGTCATCGCGTACGATGGGCGCGTCGCGCTGCGCGACGTCGCGCTCGATATCGCTCGCGGGGAAATCGTCGGCGTCGCGGGGCACGTTGGCGCGGGGAAGAGTACGCTCGCCCTCGCCGCCGCGGGACTGCTCGGCCGCTCGCTCCCCGCTTCGATCGATGGCACTATCGCGCATCCGCTCGGCGGACGCCCGCCGGCGGCCTTCGTCTTCGCCAATCCATCGACGCAGCTCACGGAGCTCGGCGAGACCGTCGAGGAAGAAGTCGCGGTGGGCCCGGAGAATCAGGCGCTTCCGTCGAGCGAGATTCGTGCGCGCGTCGACCGCGCGCTCGCGCTGGCGGATGCCGCGCGTCTCGCGCAGCGCGTCCCGCGCGAGCTCTCCGGCGGTGAGCTGCAGCGCGTCGCGCTCGCATCCGCGCTCGCGCTCGACGCGCCGCTCCTCGTGCTCGACGAGCCGACCGCGCAGCTCGATCCCGAGGCCGCGGCCGACTTCGCACGCGCGCTTCGATCGCTGCGCGACAGCGGCGTCGCGATTCTCATCGTCGAGCAGAATCTCGAGCTCCTCGCCGCGCTCGCGGATCGCGTGCTGTTGCTCGCCGGTGGCGCGGTGCTCGCGACCGGCGCGCCGCGCGACGTGCTCGGACGCTCGCCACCACTCGATCCGCGACTCGGCACCCTTCGCTCCGTCGCCAACACGCCGACGAAGGAGTGGCGCGTGGGCAAGGAGGCGGGCGACGCGCTCCTTCGCGTCGACGACCTCAGCGCCGGCTATGGTGCGCGCGTAGTTCTCGAGCATCTCTCGCTCACGATCGGCGCGGGCGAGGTCGTCGCGTGGGTCGGAAAAAATGGCGCGGGGAAGAGTACTCTTGCCCGAACGATCATGGGGCTCGTTCCGGCTCGCGCTGGACGCATCGGGGTAGGACATGTAGACGTAACAGATCTTCCAGTGCACGAGCGCGCGCGCGTCGTCGGACTCGTCTTCCAGGATCCGCGTCGTCAGCTCTTCTCGCGCACCGTACTCGAGGAGGCCATCTTTGGGCCGCGCACTCTCGTCGTCGGGCACGCTGAGGCGCAGGCTCGCGAGGCACTCGACGTCGTGGGCCTCGGCGGCCGGGAACGGGAGCACCCAGGCGACCTCGCGCCGCCGCTCCAGCGGCGCCTGGCTATCGCTTCCGCGCTGGCCTCCCGGCCGAAATTTCTGATGCTGGATGAGCCCACCGCGGGGCAGGATGCGGAGGGTCGAAGCTTCATCCGGGCGGCCCTCGAGTTGCAACGATTCCGAGGCGCCGCGGCGGTCATTACGCACGACCTGAATTTCGCGCAAGACGCGTGCGATCATAATGTTACGATCGACCGTGGTCATGTGTCGAATATCGGGAGAAACTCCCGAGAAACGGATTTTTTCGACCGTGAATGAGGACTCGTTAGGCATCGATGTCATACGCTCTGACCTTCGCCCGGCACTTCGCCCGACTCGTGCAAATGTTGCTCATCGAAGGAAGCGCTTTCGATAAGCAGCTGGCCACGCTTCGGTCGCTCGTGACCGTGTCGGAATCGGGGCCTGTGAAGCTGATTCTCCACGACATGCAACTGCTCTCCGCCAACGCCGAAGTCGTGCCCGCGCGCTTCGAGGGCGTGGACAGCCTCGTCGCGCAGCTGATCGGACATTCGATTCTCGAGATCGACATCCAGCGCAACGCCGCGCCCGCGGATCTCTTGCTCGTCGCGAAGCTGCTGTCCGTCGCGGCATCGCCGGGGAATGGAGGCGAGGTCGCGCTCGCGCGCGTGCGCGCGCTCGATGCGCAAACGATCACGCTCAAGGTCGACATCCCGATTGCGACCAAGGCGTCCACCGCGCTTCCGAACTCGAAACTCGGCAACGCCGGCTCCGGCTTCGTCCGCAACAGCATGACGATGTTCATGCCGACGACGGGACAGTTCGAAGCCGTGCAGGCCGGTGGCGCCGACGTTTCCGGCAGCGATGGTGATGGCGAAGAGCTCGAAGCCGAGGACATCGTGCGCGAGCAGGATGCCGACGCGATGTTCGCGGCCTTCGCGACGACGACCACGCCGAAGGGCTCGATGGTGCGCCTCTTCGAGCAGCTCGACGGCGCAAAGGACGCCACCGAGGTCGGCGGCCATCTCGACACACTCGTCAAGCTCGCGGCCGATTCGTCGGGGAAGGATCGCATCGACATCGTCGCCGACGTCTTCTACGGGCTCGTGAAGCGTGAAGGCGAGATCGATGAAAAGCTGACGAAGCGTCAGTACGCGCTCGGCATCCGCCGGCTGTGCGTGCCGCGCGTGCTCAAGTGCATCGTCGAGCTGCTCCCGCGACGCCGCGAGAACTACGAGCAGTACATGGCGATCTTCCTGCGCGCCGAGGACGATGGCGTCGAGGCGCTCGTCGAGGCGCTCATCTCCGCACCGTCGATCACGGACCGCCGAGTCTACTACGACTCGCTCCTCCGCCTGCGCACCGGCGTTCGCACGCTCGTGCACATGCTTGGGGACCCGCGCTGGTTCGTCGTGCGCAACGCAATCGAGCTGCTCGGCGAGATGCGCGTCGCCGAGGCGGACGAGGATCTCGAGAAGTTGCTCGAGCATCGCGACGACCGCGTGCGCACGGCGGCGGCGAGCGCGCTCGCGAAGCTCGGTCCCGGCGTCGCCGCGAAGGGGCTGCGCGGCGCGCTACGCGATGCGCCGGAAGAGGTGCGCGAGCGCGCCGCCGAGGCGATGGCGCTGCAGCGTACCGGCTCAGTAGACTCGCTGGTGCGTGCGCTCGACAAGGAAGAGGACAATCGCGTGCAGATGGCGATGGTCACCGCGCTCGGACAGCTCGGCACGCCGCACGCCGTCGAGAAGCTGATGGACATCGCGCGCACGGAGAAAGGTCTCCTGAACAAGCGTCGCCCGACGCCGATGCGCGTCGCCGCGGTACACGCACTTGGCGAAGTCAAGACGTCGAGCGCGCTCGCTGCGCTCCAGACGCTGCTGCGCGACAAGGAGAAGGCGGTGCGTGGCGCGGCGTCGTGGGTGATGATGGGCCGCAAGCGCGAGAGCGGAAAATTTCCGACGCCGGCAGACATGCCTCACGTGGACGACGAGTAGTCCGCGAGCGTGTCGTTACGACTGGTGAATTCCCGTCGTAGTTCGCTTCAGTAAAATCCCTTACTTCATCGCTCCGAGCGCCTTCCCGATGTACACGAACATCTCCGCCGTCGGCACCTCGCCGAGCTGCTGCTGGAGCAGCGGACCTTCGTTCTTGTACATCGTCATCACCGAGCTCGCGATCTGTTGATCGCCTCCGGTGAACTCCTCGACGAGCGCCTTCCATCGCTTCGCGATCGCGAGGATCTCCGGCGACGTCGGATCGACGTTCGCGGCCATCGCGTTGCGCACCTTCGGGATGATCTCGTTCCACGAATCGCCAACTTCGTGCATGTGATGTTCGCTGATCCCCTCTCGCCTCTCGCGGAGCACCTCGAGCTGCTCCGCCGTGAAGTATTTCTCCATTGTCGTCATCGCCTGAATGATTTGGCAGAGGTCATCCATCGAAGGAGCCTCTATGCGGTCCATGTGCGTCGCGAGCGCTTCCAGCCGCTCGGCCAGGCGATTCTGCCGAGCGATGTGCTCGTGCAGCCTGGCTAGATGCAGGTCGATCACTTCGCGAGGTGAGATCCGTGCTCCGTCGAGCAACTGCTTCACTTCGTCCAGCGGAATCCCCATGAGCCGCAGCGACTGGATCTGCTGCAGCCGTTCGACATCCGGCTGCTGATACAGTCGGTGGCCGGATGGCGTGCGCAGCGAGGGCGTGAGCAGCCCGATCTCGTCGTAATGGTGGAGCGCGCGCACCGACATACCGGTCTGGCCCGCGAGCGCCCCAACCTTCCACGGTGGAAGCGTCGGCTTTTTCGTTCGCGGCATGGGAATCGAGTTTGTGGCCACGAGGAGAGTCTAAACCCTCACGTTACGTGAGGTGCAAGAGCGAATTTCAAGAATACAAAATCGCCGGGCTCGGAAGCCCGGCGAAGGTTCGTGAAACGACGTCGTGACGATCGCGGGTACAGGGATGGGTGCAGTTCATGAAATGGGGAGACGACCAAAAACGGAGTGAAGTCATCCGTTCAATTCGTTTTTCAAATTTGTCGATCTTCTACTAGCAGTGCGCTACACCCCTCACCGCGCCGTGAAGTCCGTCTTGTCATCCACACGGCGACACGTCTCGGCGATCAGTGTCGCCGCGCGATCGACGTCGTCGAGGCTCACGAGCTCGTTGGGCGAGTGCATGTAGCGGTTCGGCACGGAGACTAGCGCCGTCGCGATACCCTGTGCGGCGACATGAATTGCGTCCGCGTCGGTGGAGGTTCCGCGTCCCGCCGCCTGCAGCGTGTATGGAAGCTTGAGGTCGTCGGCGGCGCTCTTGAGCATGCGGAAGACGACGGGGCTGATGATCGAGCCGCGCGTGAGCACCGGGCCGCTGCCGATGGCGTGCTCGCCGAGCTCCTTCTTTTCGATGCCGGGATGATCCGTTGCGAAGGTGACGTCGACGACGATCGCCATCTGCGCCGCGATGGCCGATGCGCTCACCCCCGCGCCGCCGCCGTTCCACGCGATCTCTTCCTGCGTCGTCGCCACCGCGATGACTTTCGCATTCCCCGGCTTTTCGGCGTAGCGGCGCAGTGCCTCGAGCACGACGAACGCGCCGATGCGGTCGTCGATCGAGCGCGAGACAATGCGGTCGTTCGGCAGCACGACGCTCTTCGAGTCGATGACGCCGGCATCGCCGACGCTCAGCTGCTCGTTCGCTTCCGCGCGGCTGTTCACACCGATGTCGACCCAGAGGTCCGTCATCTTCGACGCCTTGTCTCGGTCTTCCGTCTTCATGAGATGGATCGGCTTCTTCCCGACCACGCCGATCACATCTCCGTGCGTACCGAGGAAGCGGATGCGCTGCGCGACGAGTACCTGCGGATCCCAGCCGCCGATCCCGGAGATGTGAACGTAGCCATCGTCATCGATGTGCTGGATGATGACGCCGATCTCATCGATGTGGCCGGCGAGCATGATGACCGGACGACCATCCGGATTCACCGTCGCCATGCTGTTGCCGTGCACGTCGGATGTCACCCTGGCGAACTTGCCCGCCTCCTCTCGCCAGACGCGCGCGGGTGCGGCCTCGAAGCCGGAGGGGCCTGGTGTGTCGAGCAGTCGCTTGAGGAAGGTGACCGACGAATCGCTGAGCATGTGGGTGATGGATGGTGGAAGTGGGACGACAGTACAGTGCCAGGCAATTATAAGTGCTACCGTCAGCGGACCGTCAGCGCTCGCCGCGGGCTCAGCTGGTTTGGATCTCGACCGCGCGAGCGCGCGGCGGGCGGGGGAAGACCATGGGGTGAAAGATCTGCGCGAGCGTCTCGACCCCGTCTACCAATCTCGGTCCGGGGCGGCTCAACAGCCCGCCCGAATCGATCGCCCACACCCGGCGCTTCGCGATCCAGCTCCAATCCGCGCGCTTCAGCTGGCTGGCGCCCTCGCTCGCCGAGCGCTCCACATCATACCCGCAGGGTGCGACAATGATCGTATCCGCATTGCTGGCAACGACTTCGTCCATCGTCACCACGCGCGACCGCTCGCCGGCCTTTGCCAGCACCTCGATTCCGCCGGCGCGCCGCACCATCTGAGGGACCCAGTGTCCGGCGTTGTACAGTGGGTCCGTCCACTCGAGCACCGCCACGCGCGGCCTCGGCACCGACGCCACCACGAGCCGCTCGTGCACCTTCCGGAGCCTGTCCTCGAACCGCGTCACCAACGCCTCCGCGAGTGGCGACCGCTCGATCGCAGCGCCCACGCGGCGAATGTCGTTCATCACTTCTTCGAGCGAGTCGGCCGAGAGCGACAGCACCACCGGCGGATGCCACAGGCTCTCGGCGATGATGCGCACGTCGGCCTCGCGAATGGCGCAGACGTCGCAGAGACCTTGCGTGATGATGAGGTCGGGCTCGAGCGTCGCGATCGCCTCCGCGTCAAGTACGTGCAACGCCTCGCCGAGCGTGTCGGCGACGCGCACCATGCGATCGATCTCCGCCGGCGCAGCGTTCGAGTCGATCGTCGAGCGCGTGACGCGCGGAATTCCCGCATGCAGAAATTCCGCCGGATAATCGCTGTCGTGCGAGATGCCGACGAGCATGTCCGCGGCGCCGAGCGCGCAGACCATCTCCGTGGCCGCGGGGAGGAGCGAGATGATGCGCATCAGTGCTCCCGGCCGCCGCCCGTCCTCCCCACACGATAGAGCGGAACCGCGAGGAAGAGCAGGTAGAGAAGAACCGCGACCGCAGCGCTCGCGCCGACGAATCCGACGTTCTTCGAGAAGTCGAACACATCGGCCATCGTCTGCGTATCGTTCCTGATCTTCCAGATCGCGAGCACGGAGAGCGCGACGCCCATGATCGCGCCACCGGCGATGAGTCCGGACGAGAAGAGCACTCCGGGCCCCGAGTCGGCGCGCGCACCGACGCGATCTTCGTCCGGCAGCCTGCGCTCGACGAGCCAGCGCACCACGCCGCCCATGAACATCGTCGCCGATGTCGAGATCGGCAGATACACGCCGACGGCGACGGGGAGCGACGGGATGCCGAGGATCTCCATCGCGATCGCGAGGAACGCGCCGATGATGATGAGGCCCCACGGCAGCGTCTGTCGAAGAATGCCGTCGACCACGAGCGCCATGATCTGCGCCTTCGGCGAGTCGAGCTTCTCGACCGTGCGTCCGCTCACGTCCGTTGGATAGCGCCCTGCGATGCCGGGATCGACGAGATAGTGAATCGTGTGCTGCGCATCGACGAGATATTTTCCGGCGGGTGCGCCGCCCTGCGTCTCGTAGAGATGCCCGACCTGGTATTGCACGCCGGCAACCGTCTCGATCTCACCCGCGTCGATGATCGAGACGACGACACCGGGATAGCTCTTCACGACGATCGTGCGGTGTGCAGTGTTCAACAGCGCGATCATTCCGCCGATGAGGAGCGCGGATGTCGTGACGCCGAAGAGGAGGCCAATCTGCTGACGCGCCGGAGTCGCGCCGACGATGTAGCCGGTCTTGAGATCCTGTGACGTCGCGCCGGCAACGGCGGCGGCGACGCACACCACGCCGCCGATCGTGAGTGCGAGCACGCGATGCTCGACGCCGGTCCAGCCGATGGCGAGAAAGATCAGCGCGGTGAGCAGTACGGTCGCGACCGTCATCCCAGAGATCGGATTCGACGACGCGCCGATCTGTCCCGTGATGCGGCTCGAGACGGTGACGAACAGAAAGGCGAAGCCGACCGCGAGCGCCGCCGCGAGGAGATTGATCCCGATCTGCGGCAGCGCGATCATCGCGATCGCACAGGCGACGACGCCGACGAGGACGACGGTGATGGGGAGGTCGCGATCGGTGCGCGCGCGCGCTGCACGGCCAGCTCGATCGTCGGCGTTGCGCCTGAAGCCGCCGGCTAACGCGGCGAGAATCGTTGGAAATGAGCGCAGGAGGCTGATGAGCCCCGCGGCGGTCACCGCGCCGGCGCCGATGTAGTAGACGTAGTTCGCGCGAACGGCCGTTGCATCCATTCCGCTGATGAGCGCCGTGCCGGGCGGGATGACGTCGGTGAGTCCCGCGCCGAAGAGCTTGATCGTGGGGATGAGCACGAAGTACGAGAGGCATCCGCCCGCGAACAGGAAGCCGGCGATGCGAGGCCCGATGATGTAGCCGACGCCGGTGAGCTCCGGGCTGATCTCCGCACGAATCTCACCGAACAGCTCGATCTTTCCGGTTGGTGCGATTCGCTGGAAGACATAGCGCGGAACTTCCTGCCAGAGATGCAGCCCGCTGACGAGGAGCTTGTAGAGCGCCGCGAGTCCGAATCCGAGGAACACCGTGCGCGCCTGCACGCCGCGCTCCTCGCCGACGATCAGCACTTCGGCCGCCGCGGTGCCCTCGGGATACTTCAGCGTCTTCCGCTCCTTCACGATCAACGCGTTGCGCAGCGGGATCATGAGGAAGACGCCGAGGAGTCCGCCGACGACGGCGACGGCCGCGACTTTCGTCCACGGCAGGTTGTAGCCGAGCAGAAGCAGCGCGGGAAGAGTGAAGACGATTCCGGCGGCGACTGATTCGCCGGCGGAGCCCGTCGTCTGCACCATGTTGTTCTGAAGAATCGTCGCCGGCTTCGCGCCGAAGGACTTCGAGATGTATCGGAAGATCGTGATCGAGAGGACCGAGATCGGAATCGATGCGCTGACCGTCAGCCCGACCTTGAGCGCGAGGTACACGCTCGATAGCGCGAACACGAGACCGAGCACGATGCCGAGCAGGATCGCGCCGACCGTGAGCTCGGGGACATCCTTGCTCGACGCGACGTAGGGAACGTGCACGTCGTCGTCGGCAGCGATCGGAATCTGGTCTGCCTCCGCGTTGAGCGGAGGCTGGTTGGGAATCGACATGTGCTCCTCGTCGAGTGACGGGGGCAATATGGACGGGCGGCATCGACCCGGGGAAGAGACACCGGGCCGAAGCGGACGTACTGCCTATCCGGGGTGCACCTCCGTCGTGGCTCCGCGAGCCCGGCGCGCCCGCCAGACGAGCCACGCGATCACCGCCACGATGGCGCCGAGCGGAAGGAGTGTGCCCATCGCGGCGATGGCGCCCGCGATGAAGGCGATGAAGTTGCGCCACGCCTGACGGAAGGCTTCAGCGAGTACGCCGCCGCTTCCCGTGCCCGCGACCACGGCCGCTTTCTCGTGCACCGTCACCGAGAGCGTGCTCATCGCCGCACGGGTACGCAGATAGCGCATCCGACCTTCCTGCCGCTCGATGTCCTCGCGCACGCGCGCGAGCTCGCGCTCGACCGCGAGCACGTCGCTGAGCTTCCCCGTTCGCGTACCGAGGATGTCGATGAGCCGCTGCTCGAGCTTGTGGCCGTTCTCCGCGCGCGCCGCGACGTCGACGAACTCCTCGCCGACATCTTCCGCGCTGACGCTCACCGACTCGAGCGATCCGATCGGCTGAAGCCCGTTGACGGCCTCGTCGAAGTGCGTCGCGGGGATCTTGATCTCGAGTGTCGCCGAGTGCATCTCGTTGTGCCCCGAGGAGATCGTGCTGTTCGCCACGTAGCCGCCCACGCGCGTCGCGAGCACGCGCACCGCGCGAATCCCGAGCTCGAGGGAGTCCACCTGCACGCTCGCCTGTCCGGTGCGGATGATCATCGAGGCGATGATGGAATCGCTCACGGAGTGCGCGCTCGGCATCTGCGAAGACGAGCCGTCTGGCTGCGGTGCCGCCGCCGGCGACTCGGCGCGCGCCATGTCGCTGGCAACGGTGCCGGAGACCTTCGCCATGAGCGCCACGTCCTTCCGCTCCGGCTCTGACTGCGACACCGCGTCGAGCTCCTTCTCGGCGGGGCGCGCGGAATCACGATGGCAGGCGGTGATCAGCGCAGCGATGCACAGCAGAATTGGGACACTCCGCATATCGTCCTCGGTGTGAGCGGCGAGTCGTCATGGCTCGCACACACATGGGACGTCGCCCGCTCGCGGAGTTGCACATGCGGGGGGAAGAGCAGTCGCGCCGAGGATACGAAGCCAATTGGCGATCGCTATTCATCGTTGACGCCTCTTCCCCCCGCTAACCCTCGACTGTCGCCCCCAGCGCCGTCAATGCGCCGCGTAGGTCGTGCAGCAGCGTGTCCGAGTGCTCGTGACCCTCGTACACGATCTCGGCCGCCGCGCGGCGCATCCATTCCCGCTGATCGCCGGTCGAGTCGTTTCGCGTGATCACCACCGTGCGCGTGTTCTCGAAGCGATGATCGCTCGAAACGAAGTCCATGATCCGTGCGACCTCCTTCTCCGGCATCTCCACGTCGAGAAAAAGGAGATCGGCCGGCTCCTTCTGCAGCGCGTCGATGCACGCCACGCTCGTGTCGCAGGTACGCACGCGCACACCGAGCGAGCGAAGGAGATCGGCGAGTAGCGTGCGCGCGTCATAGTCATTGTCGACCACGAGCGCCGTCTGCATCACCTTCCGTTCGCGGAGACGCTCGAGTACCTCGATCAGCACGCGCCGGTCCACCGGCTTCACGAGATAGTCGGTGACACCGAGCGAAAAGCCGAGGGAGCGCTCGGAGACGATCGACATCACGACGACCGGAATCCGGCAGAGCTCCGGATCTGCCTTGACCTCGCGCAGCACCTGCCAGCCATCCTTTTCCGGCATCATGATGTCGAGCGTGATCGCGAACGGCTTGAGGATGCGCGCGAGCTCCATCCCGCGATCACCGGTGAGCGCGCCCACCACGCGAAAGTGCGCCGGCGCGAGCGAGTCGCGGAGGAGTGCGATCACCTCGGGATCGTCGTCGATCGCCACGATGATCGGATCGTTGGACATCATCGCGTCGTCTGGAATCGCGCCGCTCTCGCCGACGAGCGCCTCGCCCTCCGGCCGAATCGGGAAGCTCAGCGAAAAGGCGGTGCCGCGCCCCGGCTCGCTCGTCACCGTGACCGCGCCGCCCAGCAGCTCGACGGTGCGCTTCACGATCGCAAGGCCGAGCCCGATCCCCTGGAAGCGGCGCGTCGTCCCCGACTCGACCTGCTGAAAGTCGTCGAAGATGACGCTGAGATTTTCGGGCGCGATGCCGATGCCGGTATCGCGCACGTGCGTAAGCACAGTGTCGTGATCGCCCTCCTCCACCGAGAGCTCCACCTCGCCGCCCTCGGGAGTGAACTTCACCGCGTTCGACGCGAGGTTGAGCACCACCTGCCGATACTTCGCGCGATCGAGACGCACGCGCCGCTGCATCTTCGTGCGCAGGGTGACGCGCAGATTCTTGTCGCGCGCGAACGAGCCGATCGCGTCCTTCACCTCTGCCAGCACCGCGCTCGGATCGAATTCATCCACGCGAAGCTCGACGCGACCGGATTCGATCTTCGAGAGATCGAGCACGTCGTCGATGAGCAGCTGCAGGTCCTTCGCGCGGCGCACGATCGCCTGCACCGCGCGCTCCTGCTGCTCGCTCACCGGTCCGTAGACGCCATCGCGCAACAGTCCGGCGTAGCCGAGCACCGCGTTGAGCGGCGTGCGGAGCTCGTGCGACATCGTGGCGAGAAAGCGCGCCTTCGCTTCGCTCGCCTCGACCAGTGCGCGCGCGCGATGCGCGAGCTGCTCGTTGGCGGTCAGAAGCTCCTGGCTGATGCGTGCGTACTCGTCGGTCTGCGCCTCCGCGCGTAGATGCGCGCTTTCCAATGCTTCGCGCTGCACATCGAGCTCGAGCGGCTGGCCGATGAGCCACCGCGTGGCACCGTCGACCGTCACGTAGAAAGAGCGGGGGCTGGCGTTCGCGCCGGCAAAGGTCAGCTGGACGACGGGGCTTTGATTCGCCCCGTCGCCGAGGATCGTCGCGACGGCGTGGTCGGATCCGGGGGCGAGGCTCTCCGCAATCGAATGATTCTGGAGCGTGCCGGTCAACCCCAGCTCCCGCTCGAGAGCTCCGTTGCTCTCGTGAATCGTCCCTTGTTCGTCGATCCCCAATACGGGGAATGGAAGTCGAGATATAAAGTGCACGGTAGCGCTGCCAGGCTCGGATTAAACCGCGTATCTCGTTGCGCAGTATGGAGTTCGGGTCTTCACAGCTCTAATGCAATTCATGAGCCCGAAAGTGCATGGCGGACGGTCAGTTGGGGGTTAGCTTGACCGAACTCCTACCCAGCATTCGCATGAACTGTTTGCCTAGACGGACTCTGCTTTCAGCCACGCTGCTCATGGCCTTCGCTGTAACCGCCAAAGCGCAGACCGCCGTCCCGCAGAGCAGTCCGATCTCAGCGCCGATCTCTGCCGTCGCCTATCGTATCGCGATCGACAGCGCGGATGCCGCGCGTCGCACGATCCGCGTTGCGATGACCTTCTCGGTGGCGTCGGCTGATCCGGTGCTGCTCGCACTTCCCGCGTGGACGCCGGGGTCGTACGAGTTGGCCTACTGGGCGAAATACGTCTCCGCGTTCTCTGCGACGAGTGGCGACAAAACTCTCGCATGGGACAAGGCTGATTACCAGACGTGGCGCGTGCGACCGACCGGCGCGGGCACGATACTCGTGTCCTTCGAGTACAAGAACGATTCGCTCGACAACTCGAACTCGTGGAGCCAACCCGGCTTCGCGCTGCTCAACGGTGCGAATCTCTTTCTGTATCCCGCCGGACGCCCGTTCGACTTTCCGAGCACCGTCGCGCTGCGCGTGCCGGCGAGCTGGCGCGTCGTCACCGGGATGACCGGCGGCGCGGGCAACTCGTTCAGCGCGCAGAATTATCACGACCTCGTCGACATGCCGATCGTCGCCGGCCACTTCGACCTCGATAGCATCCGTGTCGGCGATGGCTGGCTGCGCTTCGCGAGCTATCCTGCATCGATCGAGTCGCTCCCCCGGCGCGCCGCGACGTTGAGTGATCTCTCGAAGATCATCGGCGTCGAGTCCGCGGTGTTCGGAGAGACGCCGTGGAAGACGTACACCGTGATGCAGATCGCCGATTCGACGTTCTCCGCCATCGTGGGGCTCGAGCATCAGAACTCGCACGTCGATCTCACCACTCCGTTCGTAATCGGGCAGCCCGTGCTCACATCGGTGTATGCGCACGAGATCTTCCACGCGTGGAATGTGAAGCGACTGCGTCCCTCCGACATGTGGCCGTACCAGTACGCGCACGAGCAGCCGACGTCGTGGCTCTGGGTGAGCGAAGGGGTCACCGACTATTACGCGGATGTCGCCCTCGTGCGAAGCGGCGTGACGGACAGCGCCGCGTTCTTCGCGACCACGGCGGGGAAGATCGGCGAGGTCGCGGCGCTTCCGCCCTTCGGACTCGACGACGCGTCGCTGTCCGCGTGGATCCATCCGACCGATGGCACCGCTGATGCCTACTACCCGAAGGGATCGCTGGCGGGACTGATGCTCGACATCCTCATCCGCGATGCGAGCGACAACCATCGTTCACTCGACGACGTGATGCGCGGGCTCTATCGCGATGCGTACAAGGCGGGAAAGGGATTCACGGGCGAGCAATGGTGGAAAGCGGTGCAGAGCGCCGCTGGCGGCAAGTCCTTCGCCGACTTCGACGCGCGCTACGTCGACGGGCGCGAGCCGTACCCGTGGTCGACGGTGCTTCCGCTCGCTGGGCTGCAGCTCTTGCGGGACTCGACGCGCACGCCCGTACTCGGCGTCACGATGGGGGCCGAGGAGAACGGCACGCGCATCACGGCCGTGACGCCGGGATCGACGGCGGAGCAGGCGGGGGTGCGGCCGGGCGACGATCTCGTGTCGGTGGGCGACATCCCTGGCGACGCCGAGTCGCTGTCGCAGCATCTGCTGGTGAAGTACGGAAATTCGCCGAACGTGATCGTTCCCGTGACCGTCGTGCGTGAAGGGAAGCAGCTGTCGCTCGCGGCGCCGCTGCAGTTCACATGGCGCGTGCAGCTCCGTATCGTACTACTACCCGGTGCATCGGCGAAGGCCGTGCGGATACGCTCGGGCATTCTCCACGGCACGACCGCGGGATAGCGGCGGATGACAGATATAGGCGTCGCTTTGTCTACGCGGTTTCCTGTATCGACAACTCCCGCATCACCGTCTCGAGCTGCGCCTCCCATTCGGGCATTCGGACCCCGAGCGTCCGTTCGAGCTTTCCCGGATCGAGGCGAGAGTTCGTCGGTCGCCGAGCGGGAGTTGGATATTCGGCCGTCGTGAGCGCGCGAATGTGATGGACCGTCTGGCGCTCACGCCGCGGATCGAGCGCGACGATGGCCGTGGCTAGATCATACCAGCTGGCGACCCCTCTCGCCGTCACGTTGTACACGCCGCTCAGCCATGAGGGAAAGCGAAAGCCCGTTGGGCCGCGCCCATTCTCCAGCAGCAGCGCGGTGACATCGGCGATCAATCGGGCCGGCGTGGGGGCTCCGAACTGGTCAGCGACCACAGCCAACTCGGTGCACTCGTGCGCGAGACGCAGCATCGAGCGCAGGAAGTTGCGACCCCGCGCCGCGTATACCCAACTCGTTCGTAGCACGAGATGAGGGATTCCGGCGCCTATCACCGCCTCGTCTCCCGCAAGCTTGCTGCTGCCATACACGCTGAGCGGAGCTGGGACATCGTCTTCGAGATACGCTGTCGTCTTGGTGCCGTCGAAGACGTAATCGGTCGAGAAGTGCACCATGGCCGCGCCCGCGCGCGCCGCCGACTCGGCGAGTACGCGCGGCGCCGTGGCGTTGATCGCAAAGGCGGCGTCTCGCTCCGATTCGGCCAGGTCCACTGCGGTGTAGGCCGCCGCATTCACGATCACCGCGGGCGCCACCGCCTCCACGATCTCGGCGATGCGCCCGTGCTCGGCCAGGTCGAGCTCCGACCGGCAGAGTGCGACGACGTGTCCGAGGGGAGCGAGGCTGCGACGCAGCTCCATTCCCACCTGGCCGGCGGCACCGGTGAGCAGAATCGTCGGCGGCCGTGCGTCCCGATCGCTCACCGCGACGCTTCGAAGCGTGGCAGGCGCTCGAGCGGGATCTGGTCGAGCGACGGCGCTCCGGCATCGCGCGCGGAGAGCACTGGTCTTCCGACTGGCCATTCGATGCGAAGCGCGGGATCGTCCCACCTCACGCATAGCTCGTTGCTCGGGCCGTAAAGCGCAGTGCATTTGTACATGACGAGTGCGCTCTCGCTCAGGACGAGAAAGCCGTGCGCTACTCCCGGTGGCAGGTAGGCCTGTCGACCATTCTCCGCGTTCAGCTCGAACCCTTCCCAGCTGCCAAAGGTGGGAGAGCCACGCCGGACGTCCACCGCGACGTCGTACACTGCGCCATCGAGCACCATCACGAGCTTGCCCTGTGCTCCCGGATTTTGCAGATGCAGGCCGCGCAGCGTGTGCTGCGAGGATCGAGACAGATTGTCCTGAACGAATGTCTCCGTGAGTCCGGCGTCGGCGTAGCGCGGCGCGCGGTACAGTTCGCGGAAGCTCCCGCGCGCGTCGGGAAAGCTGGGTGGTTCGAAGATCAGTACACCCGGCAGCGATCCCGCGACGACGTTCATGGGTGGTCCGCTCGATCGACGAGATCCAGCAGGTACGCGCCATAGGCGCTGGTCCGCAGCGGCGCCGCCAGACGTCTCACCTGCTCGGCGTCGATGAAGCCCATCCGGAATGCGACCTCCTCCGGGCACGACACCTTTAGCCCCTGCCGCTTCTCGATCGTCTCGATGAAGTTCGATGCTTCCTGCAGCGACTCGTGCGTGCCCGTGTCGAGCCACGCCATGCCTCGACCAAGGACGCGCATGCGTAGCTGACCGCGCTCGAGATACATGCGGTTCACGTCGGTGATCTCGAGCTCTCGGCGCGCCGAGGGCTGCAGGCTCGCGGCGATGTCGAGGACGTCGTTGTCGTAGAAGTAAAGACCTGTGACCGCGTAATTCGAACGCGGACGCGCCGGTTTCTCCTCGATGTTCGCGACGCTGCCGTCCGCCCGCAGCTCGGCCACGCCGTATCGTTCAGGATCGCGGACCCAGTAGCCGAAGATCGTCGCGCCCTTCGTCTGTGCCGCCGCGTCCTGTACGATCTGGCTGAGGCCATGGCCGTAGAAGATGTTGTCTCCGAGCGCGAGCGCGGCGCCGTCGCTGCCCACGAAATCCCGTCCGAGAATGAACGCCTGCGCCAGCCCATCGGGCGCGGGCTGCGCCGCGTACTGGAAGCACATCCCCCATTCGGATCCGTCACCGAGCAGCTGCTCGAAGCGCGGCAAATCCGACGGCGTGGAGATGACGAGCACGTCCCGGATGCCCGCGAGCATCAGGACCGAGAGCGGATAGTAGATCATCGGCTTGTCGTATACCGGCAGGAGCTGCTTGCTCACCACCCGCGTGATCGGATACAGCCGCGTCCCCGATCCGCCTGCGAGGATGATTCCCTTTCGCCCCGTCATGCCGACACCACGGTGGGCGCCGACACCTCTCCGCCGGCGCCGAGTCCAAGGCGCTCGCCCCGATACGCACCCGACCGGACGCGTTCCCACCATTCGCGGTGCTCGAGGTACCATCGAACCGTCGCGCGCAGTCCACTTTCGAACGTCTCGCGCGGAGCCCAGCCCAGCTGACGCGTGATCTTGCTCGCATCGATCGCGTAGCGGAGGTCGTGGCCGGGGCGATCCGGAACGAACGCGATCAGCTGCTCGCGCGATCCCTCCGCGCGTGGCGCCAGCTCGTCCACGATCGCGCAGATCGCTCTGACGACATCGATGTTTCGCCGCTCGTTGTCGCCGCCTATGCAGTACGTCTCGCCGGGTTGGCCTCGGTCGAGCACCGTCACCAGGGCGTCCGCGTGATCATCGATATAGAGCCAGTCCCGCACGTTCTCGCCGCCGCCATACACCGGGAGCGGCTGTCCTTCCAACGCGTTGAGGATCACGAGCGGGATGAGCTTTTCGGGAAACTGGTACGGTCCATAGTTGTTGGAGCAATTCGTCGTGAGGACGGGGAGCCCATACGTGTGGTGCCACGCCCGCACCAGGTGATCGGAGCCCGCCTTGCTCGCCGAGTAGGGGGAGCTCGGCGCGTACGGTGTGGTCTCGTCGAACTTGCCGCACGCTCCCAGCGAGCCGAACACCTCGTCGGTGGAGACGTGGAGGAAGCGGAACGCGGCGCGCCGGGCACCGGAGAGCTCGTCCCAATAGCGCCGCGTCTGGTCGAGCAACGTGAACGTACCTACCACATTCGTCTGGATGAAGGCGGCGGGGCCGTCGATCGAACGGTCGACGTGCGACTCCGCGGCCAGATGCATCACGGCGCTGGGCTCGTAGCGGGTGAATAGCTTCCGCAGCGCCGGCGCGTCGCAGATGTCGACCTGCTCGAAGTGGTGGCGCGGGTTGGCGGCCACGGGAGACAGCGACTCCAGATTTCCGGCATATGTCAGCTTGTCGACGGTCACGACGGAGACGTCGGATTCGGCGATCAGCTTGCGCACGAGCGCGGAGCCAATGAAGCCGGCGCCGCCGGTGACGATGATGAGCTCCGAGGACATGGGCGGAGTATCGCACTTCCGACAGAGTCGCGCACGGACATCGGCAGGATTCTGTGCTGTTTCGTATCGTTCGGCATATGCCGAACGACCAAGAAGCGTCATTTCATCAGCCACGACGCCGCTCGACGCGGTTTTCGCCACGCGGTCCATTGGGCTTGCCATGACGCGCGCATCACGCAACTTCGGCGTCGACACCTCCGAGTTGGGGGCAAAACGTCCGCACGACACGGAGCGCCCGGACGTGGAGACCTCGTCCGACCGCTATACGACGGGCCGGTTCGCCGGGCCGACCGGACGCTGGCTGCTCGAGCAGCAGTCGCGCGCGGTGGGCTCGTTACTCGACCGCATCGGGCCCGCTCCGCGTCGCGTGCTCGAGGTGGGGGGCGGTCACGGGCAGATCACCCCCTTGTTGTTGAAGCGGGGGCACAACGTTGTGGTGCACGGAAGCTCCGATGCCTGCTTCGAACGGATCGAAGCCGCACGCCGCGCGAATCCCGATCGGCTCGCGCGGTGCGTCGCGAGCTGGAGGGCGCTGCCTTTCGGTGACGCGAGCGTCGACGTCGTGATCGCCGTGCGGCTGCTCGGGCACGTGACGCACTGGCGCGACCTGCTCGCCGAGATGACGAGAGTCGCGGCGCGATTCGTCATCATCGAGTTCGCGCGGAAGAGTGACCTGCTCTCGCTCCGGTCGGTGCGCGACGCCGCTTTCGCCCTCAAGCATCGCGCGGAGGGCACCACGCGTCCGTTTTTCGCGTACGCCGAGGGGGCACTCGTGAACGAGCTCGGCGCGCGCGGCTTCTCGCGCGTCGCGACGGTGGGGCAGTTCGCTGTGCCGATGGTGCTGCACCGGGCGATGCGCAGCCCGGCGATCTCCGCGGCGCTCGAGGGCTCGCTGCGCGCCGTCGGGATCGGCGACGGGCTGCGCTCGCCGGCGCTCCTCCTCGCCGAGCGCGCGACTGTCCCGCCGTCGCCACCGTGACGGGCGCTCGCCGGCTCAACGTCCTGCACACGCTGCGCAGTCTGCGCGTGGATGGCGTCACGAAGGTGGTGCTGCGCAACGTGGCGCGGCTCGACCGCGATCAGTTTCGCCACCACGTGTGTGTGCTGATCCCCGATCTTCAGCTCGTGGACGAGTGCCGCGCCGCGGGCGTCGAGCCGCACGTCATCGGCCATCGCGGGGCCAGCTCGATCCCCTCGACGATCGTCCGGCTCGCGAGGCTGATGGACGCGCTGTCGATCGACGTCGTGCACGCCAATCGCACGCTCGATCTCGCGCTCGCGGGCACGGCAGCGCGACTGCGCGGCGTGCCGGTCGTCTCCACGCTGCACTGGCTCGGCCGGATGGCCGACCATCCCGAGGACGAGGGCGCCTCGCTCGCACGTCGGGCTGAGGAGATGTCGCCGGTCGTGCTCAACCGCGCGTTCGCGCGTCGCATCGTCGCCGTCTCCGACGCGGTGAAGCGCAGTTTCGCATCGTTGCCAGGATTTCCCGTCGAGCGGGTCGAAGTCGTGTATCCAGGGCTCGACGTTGCGGGCGCGCCGGCGCCAGATCCGCTCCTCCGCGGGCGCGCGCGCGAAGCGCTCGGCATCGGTGCGACGGCGCCGGTGCTGCTGAACGTGGGGCGGCTCGAGGCAGTGAAGGGACAGCGCCAGCTCGTGCCGATGATGTTGCGAGTGCGTGCCCGGCTGCCCGACGCGCGGCTGCTCGTCGCTGGCGACGGCGACCTGCGCGAGGAGCTCGCGCGACAGGTCGCGGAGGCCGGGCTCGACGGCACCATCCAGCTGTTGGGATCCCGCTCCGACGTGGATACACTGCTCGCGGCAGCCGACGTACTCGTGCTCGCGTCGGAGAGCGAGGCGGCGCCGCTACCGCTGTTCGAGTCGATGCGCGCCGCGCGGCCCGTCGTTGCGACCGGCGTGGGCGGCGTCCCGGAAATCGTGCGCCATGGCGAGACGGGGCTCGTCGTGCCGCGGGGCGACCCGCTGGCGATGGCCGACGCGGTGCTGCGGATCCTCGAGACGCCAGGGCTCGCCGCCGCGATGGGCGCGGCGGGACGCCGACGCGCGCTGGAGCAGTTCGACATCTCGCACTCGCTGCGGGCGCTCGAGCGGATCTATCGCAAGGCGGCGACCGCAGCCCCGCGTCACCACGCCGCTATGGACGCAGGGCGACAAGACAGCGGGGATGATGCGCGTCGACCGAACAAGTGAACCCGCGCGCCTCGAGCACGTTACGAATCGATTCCATCGTGGCCGGGGGATGAATCTCGACCTTCATCGCGCGCACGCGGTCGAGCCACTCCGCGGGTTCAGCGAGGATCGCTGCCTCCGCGCCCTCGACGTCCATCTTCACGTAATCCACCTGGGTGACGCCGTGCGCGGCGAGAATGGTGTCGACCCGCATGGCCGGTGCACGGCGCGGTCCCGTGTCACCGCTCACGGCGAACGCATCGTCGCCTTCGCCGCCATAGGCGATCTCGCCGTCGTGCGTCCACACCGCGGCATGCACGAGCCGCACGCGCTCGCCGTACGCCGCGGTGTTGAGCTCCGCGAGAGTGAAGTTCGCCGCGTCCATCTCAACGCCGATCACGCGCGCCGTGGGATGCACCTGGGCGAGGTGGGCGACCGTGTACCCGACGTTGCTCCCGAGGTCCAGGATGAGCGCGCCCTCGCGCAGCGCGACGGGCGGGAGGTGGAACTGAGACACGAAGGTGTACTTGAACGTCCACACGTCCTGCGACGCGCGGCACAACATCGGGAGCCCGTTCAGAGCACGTACGCGCAGCGGCACCGGTGGACGGCGCGAGGCTGCGGGGGAGGACCAGGCCTTCGCGAGCCGAAGTCGGGCGTAGCGCACCACGTCGATTGGCGTCTCCAGCGCAGAGCCGTACGCGCGCAGCGCGTTCACCGCGGCGACCACCGACCGCACCGCGCCCCCCAACATCAGCGGAGTACGGGCTCGGTCCCGACTTCCGTACGCGACGGGACGGCGTCGCCGGCCTTCGCGGCCGTTCCGCGGCGCGCGGCGTCCCACGCCACCGCGCGGCGCAACCCCTCCTCCCACCCCACCGCCGGGGACCAGCCGAGCACCCGCTTCGCGCGCGAGCAGTCGAAGGCGAGCTTCGCCGTCTTGCCGAGCAGCAATGTGCGCGTGGTGGGCGCCTTGATCCGCAGGACGCCGGCGGCGCGCTCCACACCGAATCCGATCATCCACGCGACGGGGCGGGGGATCGCTTTGATCTCGAGGGGCCTGCCGGTGAGCTCGGCGAGCCGGCGTACGAACTCGCGCTGGGTGGGGATGTCGTCGTCGATGATCGTCAGGATGTGCCCTGGCGCGTCCGCAGCGGTGGCCGCGCGCCAGAGCGCATCCACGACGTTCCCGACGTAGGTGAGTTGGAGCGGCACCTCGCCATCGCCGAACACGGTGTAGCGGTCGCCCTTGAGCGAGCCGACGTGCGGCAGGTGCTCGAGATACGGGCTGATGCCATCGCCGAACACGAGCCCGGGGCGCAGCACTACTGCCTCGATCTCACCAGCGCGATTGGCGTCGAGGAGCATCTGCTCGAGCAGAAGCTTGGCGCGTGAATAGTGGCCCACCCGCTCCGGATCGTCGGTCATCTCCTCGGTCACGACAGTTCCGTCGCGCAGGCCGCCGAGCTTGAACGCGCCCATGGTGCTGGTGAACACGAAGCGCCGCACTCCCGCGCGCTTCGCCTCATCGAGCAGGCGACGGCCGCCGTCGAGATCGACACGCTCGAATTCGTCCGCCGTGCCCTTCATGACGGAGGCGAGGTGATAGATGGTCTGCACCCCCTCCGCGAGTCCGTCGATGACGGCGGCGTCGGCGAAGTCTCCGATCACCACCTCTACGTTCGGGCCGGCGAGCTCGCGCCCGCGCACCGGATCGCGGGCGAGCGCGCGCACGCGAACGCCGCGCGCCGCAAGGAAGCGCACGAGGTGCCGGCCAATGAATCCCGTGGCGCCGGTCACGAGCGCCGACTCGCCGCGCTGCGAGGTTGCCTCGTCTCCGCCCGAGGACAGAACCCAGCGTGGGGGTTGCGACACCAGCGGCGACGGCTCAGGCCACAGCGCGCGCAGGATGCCGACGGCCGCGCGTCCCTCCGCGCCGCTGACCGGTGCCGGTTCGCCCGCGTCGAGCGCGGCGTGAAATGCTGCGATGAGGGAATGGATTCCCTTCGTGGTGTCGGTGCGCTTGGTGGCGACGCGCACGGTAGCGGCGACGGTCTGAGTGGCGAGCTGCGCCGCCGTCTCGAAGTTCTTCACGCCGTGGGCGAGCGCCTTGGGGAGCTTTCGCTCGCGCTGCACGACGAGCGTCATCGTGGAGAAGTCCGCGCGCAGAGTGCCGCGCGTGCAGCGAACCGTCACGCTTACGTCTTCAGGGCGCGCGGTAAGCGAGACGTGCATGGTGGCCGCGCCGCGCTCGCCATCGATGAGCGCCGCGACCTCTTCCAACGCGTCGGTGGAGCGGCGGTCCCGCACTCCCGCCACGCTGAGCGGCTCGCCGACCAGGCGGATCAGTACCGACGCAGGATGGGAGGTGAGATCCTCGAGGAAGCCGCCGGCCAGCCTGCGGTACCACGTCTTGTTGCGCAAGCCGGGAATCCGCTTCGGGTCGAACGCATAGGTCGCCGACGCATGCAACACGTCGCCCACCTCTCCGGAGGCGATGAGCGCCAGCATGCGCTGCATGAGGGGGTCGTAGACCAGCGAGTGGCCTACGCACAGCTCGCGACGCGTGCGCTCGGCGGCGGCGATCATCCGGTCGCAGTCTTCCACCGACTCCGCCAGAGGCTTCTCCACGTACACGTGCGCGCCGGATTCCATCGCCTCGACGCAGAGGGCGGCGTGAGTAGCGGGCGGGGTGAGCACGTGCACTGCGTCCGGGATCAGCGCGTCCAGCATCGCGCGCTGAGTCGTAAACCACGCCGGGACGCCGAGCTGCTTGGCCTTCTCGCGAGCGCGGCGCTCGTCCGCGTCCACGATGGCGACGACCTCCGCGCCGGCGCGTCTGAGCCCGGTGACGTGGATGTTCGAGATGAGACCGGCGCCGACGATGGCGACGCGGCGCGGCGAGAACGCGGTGGAGCTCGGCGCAGTGGAGGTCACAGGTCGGCCGACGGGGTGCGAGAGATCGATGCGGGGGAGGAAGTCCGCGGCGTATGCGCCGCGCTGGACGGTGAAGAGCGCGTGCCACCAGCTGCCGCCTGCGGTGCGCGCGTGGATTTAGCAGCGAGCTCCCTATAGATCTCGGAGAGTCTGCCTGAATACGCGTCGAGCGAAAAGCGCTGCACGTCGAGCTTCGCCGCCGCGCCCATCTGGCGCCGAAGCGCCGGATCACCGAGTAGGCGCACGATGGCGCCGGCGAGCGCTTCGGGACGGGCGGGCTCCACGAGGACGCCCGTGACCCCGTCGACGACGATGTCGGGAAGCCCGCCAACCCGGGACGCCACGACTGGCACACCGAGCGCGAGTGCCTCGAGCGCCACGAGTCCGAATCCTTCCTCGATCGACGGAACGGCGGCGACGTCGAATCCACCGACGTACGCCTGTGCGTCACGTTGGAACCCGGTGAACACCACGCGATCGGCGATCGCGAGCTCCTTAGCGCGCGCGCGTAGTGCCGCTTCCTCCGGACCCTGTCCCACCAAGACCAGCCACGCACCTGGGTGCGCGCGGCGGACGACCGCGAACGCGTCGATCAGGTGCTCGATCCCCTTGGCGGGATAGAAGCGTGTCACCGCTCCGACCACGGGATCGCCGGCCGCGATCCCGTGAGTCGCCCGATGTGACTCGATCGCGTCCGCGGTCGCCGGCGCGAACGAGTGCCGAGGGAGGGGGTAGGTGAGTACCTCGACCGATCCGGGAGCGAACCCCATGCGCTTCACGGCAAAGTCGCGCACGCTGTCGCTAATCGCGAGCACGCGGCTCGTGTGCGGCGCGAGGGCTCGATACGCCAGCTCCACATAGCGTGGAAATCCTCGCGGCTGACCCGGGCTGTGATGCGAGATCACCTGCACGATAGATGGGATCCCCGCGAGACGGGCGGCGATCCGGCCGAGCGTGCACGCGCCGAAGTCGGTGAGGTGGACCACCTCGATGCGATCGCGCCGGATGATCCAAAGGAGGCGGATGAGCGAGACTGGGCTGAACCGCGCGTCGCCGAAGAAGTGGAAGGGCAGCCCTTCGGCGCGCAACTCGGCACCGAGGGTGCTGGCTCCACGCAGCACGCATACCGTGGGATCCACGAGCCGCCGGTCGAGTGCGCGCGCCAGCTCGATCAGCTGCCGTCCGCCCCCGTGCAGGGCGCCGTCATAGTCAATGTGATCGCACGCGATCAGCACTCGCACGGGCCCTCCGCCGGCATCGACGGTTCGGCCGGTGGATAGTCGGCTCACGCGTACCCTCGTGCGCGGTACCAGTCCGCCGTTTCCCGCAACCCTTCGTCGAGCGCGACGCGCGGGCGGTAGCCCAGCATCCGTGCGGCCTTGTCGATACGAAAAGCGCGACTCTTGGTGAAGAAGGCGACGCGCCGCCGAAAAATCGGCGGATCAATGTGTAGCGGCACGCAGACCGCCTCGCATAGCGCGCCTGCGAGGTAGAAGGGCCACACGGGCAGGTGGAGCCGCGGTGCGGGGACGCCCCACACATGCGCGATCCGGGCCGTGAGCTCGTCGAGGGAGCAGTACTCCTCGCCAGCGATGATGAACGACTCGCCCACCGCATCGGGGTGCGATGCCGCGAGACGCATCCCGTCGATCAGGTCGCGCACATGCACCATGTGGAAGAGCGTCCGCCCGTCACCGAGCATGACGAAGCGGCGCCGGGCGATCGGGCGGAACAGCTTGAGGAGCCGCATGTCGCCGGGCCCGTAGATTCCCGCCGGCCGGATCACGGTGAGCGGGAAGTCGTGCTCGCGCTGGAACGCGATCGCCAGCCGCTCGCCTTCGTTCTTGGTCGCCTGGTACACGTCACCCGGCGAATGCGGGGCGGTTTCGTCGGCGGGCGGGTGCTCGATATGCCCATACACGCCCGCTGTGCTGACGTGAACGAAGCGACGGACCCCCTGTGCGCGGGACGCTTCGAGGAGGTGTCGCGTGCCGTCCACATGAACCTCGCGATAGCGCCGATCAGCGATTCCTGGCTCGCGAAAGGCCGCCGCCAGGTGAAACACTACGTCGCGACCGCGGACTGCCTCGCCGACGGCGCGCCGATCCGACACGTCGCCCTCGATCACGTCCACCCCCGCGGGCAACCGCTCGCGCGCGCGCGCGGCGCTTCGCGCGAGCACGCGAACGTCGTCGCCCGCCTCGACGAGGGTGCGCACCAAGTGCGATCCCGCGAACCCGGTGCCACCTGTGACCAACACTCGTTCCATCACTGCTCCCGTCGACTCGCATGCCAGTCCTTACGCCGCGCCCGCACTCGGCGCGGACGATTGGGCGGGTCGACACGTACAGAGTCGGACCACCTCGACAACGACTGCGCATCCATTCAAGTTGGGTGCCGCAGATGGCGGCCGGCCGGTTCAGCGCCCGGCGCGTCAGGAGTGCCGCCGAGGCCGGCGCTGGTGCGTTTCCTGCTCGACGGGGGTCGCCGTCACCCGTGGCAGTGTACTTCCCCAACTCATGGCGCGCACCCATCCGAGCGGAATCGAGTCTCAGGCAAAGCACGATCGTCGGGGTCCTCTGGATGTCGGCCGGCAATGGCGCGCGCGCGATCCTGAAGATCGCCGTGCTGGCGGCGCTCGGGCGGCTGCTCACGCCCGCGGAGTTCGGGGTCGTGGCCGCCGCCGGCGTAGCCGTCTGGTTGTCGCTCATCTTTTCGAGCCTCGGCGTAGGCCCTGCCCTGATCCAGCGAACTTCTGTAGACGTGGAGCACGTCGAGGCGGCGGCCGCCGCTTCTGCACTGTTCGGCGTCGCGACCTCGCTCATCGTCGTGGCGGTCGCGCCGACCGTCGAGTCGCTGCTCCGCGTCGCTGGACTGGCCCCGATCCTCCGCGGTCTCGCCGTCGTTTTCCCACTCGCCGGGCTCGCGTCTGTGGCCGAGTGTATGCTGCAGCGCGAACTCCGCTTCGGCGAGCTCGCGCGCGCCGAACTGACGTCCTATGCGATCGGCTACGGGTTGGTGGGAGTCGGCCTCGGCCTGGCGGGCGCCGGCGCGTGGTCGCTCGTGGGCGCCGAGATTGCGAAATCGGCGGTGAAGACCGTCATCCTCTTGCATGCCGTGCCGGAGGCGCGGCGTCTCCGGCTCCGTCGCGGCCCGCTGAAGGACCTGCTCCACTTCGGCTCCGGATACACCGCTAGTGCGCTCAGCACCTACGTCGTGGCGCAAGGAGACAACGTCGTAGTTGCGCGCATCATGGGTGCGGCCGCGCTCGGCGTCTACGGGCGCGCATACGAGCTCATGCTGGTGCCGGCCCAGTCGATCGGGACGTTGCTCGAGAAGGTGCTCTTTCCTGCGCTGTCTCGCGTGCAGGAGGAGCCGGAGCGCCTGCGACTCGCATATCGTCGAGCGATGGCGCTCGTGTCGCTGGTCGTCATGCCGCTGAGCGCGGGCTCGATCGTCCTCGCGCCCGAGCTCGTCCGTGCGCTGCTCGGCCCGGGCTGGACTGGGGCCGTTGTTCCGTTCCAGGTGCTCGCACTGGGGATGTATTTCCGTGTAGCGTACATGATCGGCTACACCGTGGCCAATGCCACGGGCGCCGTACGGGCGGTCGCCTGGCGGTCGGCCGCGTTCGCTGCCCTCGTCGTAGCCGGCGCGCTTGCGGGAGTGCGGTGGGGGCTCGTCGGCGTCTCGACGGGGGTGCTCGGCGCCATCGCGGCGAACTTCGCCATCATCATGCAGCTCGGTGCGCGAGTCACCGGTCTCGGTGCACGGAGCATCGTGGGGCTGCATCTGCCCGCCGCCCTGCTGACGCTTATCGTCGCAGCCGAAGCATGGGGCGTGGCGACCGCGCTGCGCGCGATTGGCGCCCCCTCCCTCGTGACGCTCGGCGCGGCCGCGCTGGTGATCCTCCCCAGCCTCATCCTCGTCATCCGAGCATTGCCCGTCGTACTTGGCGAGGACGGACGGTGGCTGACCGAGCTTCTCTGCCGAAGCGCGCCCGGTCCGTTCGCTCCCGTGCTTCGGCGCACCCTGCTGCGAGCCCCGTGACCGATCGCGACGCAGTGAAGCGCGCGCGCGCCGCGCTTCCGATGGCTACCGAGGCCGGCGACCGCGCGCTCAGCCTTGGTTGCCACAGCTGCCACGTCACGCGGCGCAACGACGTAAAGCGCCACATCTATGCCGTCGCGAACGCCGTGCAGGAGCGCGTCGCCAACCTCCCGGGCGTGATCCGGCACGTGCACGGCCCCCTGCAGGTTGACTGCGCGGAGGACGAGCTCGTCGTACTCTCCATCGGGCGCGACGCAGCGCCCTGGCTCGACGACTTCGTCGAGCATCACCTGTCGATCGGCGCGCGGCAGATCTTCTTCCTCGACAACGGCTCCACCGACGACACGCTCGCGCGCGCCGCGCGACACGATCGCGTGACGGCGTTCACCACCACGCTCTCCTTCAAACGCTACGAGGTGGGTCTGCGCCGGTGGATCACGCGCACCTTCGGGCGCAACCGGTGGAGCCTGTACTGCGACGCCGACGAGCTGTTCGACTATCCGCTTTCCGATCACCTGCCACTCTCCGGCCTGCTCCGATACCTGCGGCAGCACGGCTACAAGGCCGCCACAGGTCAGATGCTCGATCTGTTCTCCGACAGGCCTTTCAGTCAGATCGAGGCAAGGCCGGGCGAGCGGCTGCGCGACGTGTACCGCTACTACGACCTGACGGACCTCGTGCCAACGGACGAGGTGTACTGGATCCGCGACGGGGCGCGCACGAACAGCGAGATCGTCTGCCTGTTCGGCGGCATCCGGAAGCGATTCTTTGGCGATGACTGCCTGCTGCTCACGAAGCATCCGCTCCTCTACGCGGATGACTCGGTCGGCATCTACACCTACGACGGACACTTCCACACTAACGCGCCGATTGCGGACATCTCGACAGCCCTGCTGCACTTCAAGTACGTCGCCTCCCTGCCTTCCCGGGTGCGCCGCACAGTCGAGGAGAGGTGGCACAACAAGGCCGAGGCTCTGTATGGCGGACTGTCGGGGGTGCTGGGCGAGCAGCCGGATCTCTGTCTGCGCCTCGAGACCGCGCGCGAGCTGCACGACGTGAACGAGTTGGTGCAGCAGGGCTTTCTGATGGTGACGGAGCAATACCGTCGCTGGGTCGATAGCTACGGCCGGTGATCGATTTTTTCCTGTGGCTCTGGTGCTGAAACGGGTGTTGGCCGCACAGGCCAGTCGCCCGCGAGCACTCGGCGCCAGACACGAACGTCGTCCGCGAGTATTGCGGCGGCTCGCGGATCGCGGGTGGACAGCAACCGGGCGCGGTCGCGCGCGAGGGCGAGCCGCGACTGCAGGCGCAGCACCGCGTCGAGTCGACGCAGATCGGCGGTGGGATAGTGATATCGATAGAACTGCCGCATGCTTGCGTAGAATTGCACCGCCATGTCGGCCCTCATCTGCTCGGTGCTCGCGCCGCCCTTGTGCACGATCGTCGTCGCGGGGGTGAAGTGGATCTCCCAGCCCGCCTCGTGCAGCCGATAACAGAGATCGGTTTCTTCAAAATACATGAAGAATGCGGGGTCGAATCCAGAGACCGCGTCGAACGCCGTGCGGCGGATCGCGAGCGCGGCTCCCTTCACCCACTGGACCACGCGCGGCTGGTCGTGAGGCCAGGTAAGCAATGAACGGTCGCGCAGCCCGGGGATGTGCCGGACGACGGGGCGCAGCGTAACTGGCCGAGGAAAGGCGTGCGCGGAGCGCTGTAGCGTGCCGTCCGGATTCCGGAGTCGCGGACCGACGATGGCGGCGCGCGGGTGCGCGTCGAGATACTCGACGAGCACGTCGAGCGTCTCGGGCGCGAGGAGGATGTCGCTGTTGAGCAGGAGCACGTACGGCGCGCGGCAGGCGGCGATCGCCTGGTTGGAGGCGGCACCGTAGCCGGGATTGTCGCGCGAGTCGAGCACTCGCACCTCGGAAAATTCGCGCTCCACCATCTCCACGCTTCCGTCTGTCGAACCATTGTCCTTGAGCACGATCTCGGTCGCGCCTGCGGCGCGCACTGTGGCGAGGCAGTTGCGCAGATCGCCGATGGTGTTGTAGTTGACGATCGCGACGGCGATCTGGGTCATGGCTTCAAGGTGGGAGAGAACCGACGCCGGCGAGCACGCTGTCGTACGCGGCGAGCAGCTTCCGCGAGAAAGCAGCCCGCGAGAAGTCTCGCGCCGCGCGGGCACTCGCTTCCAGCGCTCGCGCGGCATAGGCGGACGGATCGTTGAGGACCGCCCCAAGTGCCTCTCCCAGCGCCTTGGGGGTGGCCGCGCACAATAGCGCGCTCGTGTGGTCGAGCACCTGCGTGTGCGTGCGGCGATCCGTGGCCACGATGGGTCGCCCCGACGCCATATATGCGAAAATCTTGAGGGGGGTGTTGTCGCCCTCGCTTCGAGGTGAGACGAGTACGTCGGCCAACGCTGTGAACGCGGGCATACTCTCGAGCGGTTGACGGCCGGCGAATCGCACGCGATCGGCGAGCCCGCGCTGCGCGAGCGCCGACTGTGCGCTGGCGATCTCGGCCGCCGTGCCACCGACGAGCAGCACGTGCGCGGCGGGGGCGACCGCGGCGAGGGTCGGCAGCGCGCCGAAGAGCAGATCGAGGCCCTGATACGGCGCGAAATTGCCGGTGTAGACGGCGAGCGGCGCGCCATCGGGATTCCATCTGCTCCGGAGCGTGGCCACGCTGTCGGCGTCGGCCGGACGACTCGTCCCTTCGGGCGGGCAATCCTCGATCTGGGCCACGGGCACGCCGGGGGCGCGGGATGCCACCATCTCTGTGAGGGCGCGACACACCGTGATGACCAGCCGGGCGCGGCGCAAGGCGGCGCGCTCGGCCGCGCGCACAAGCGGCACCGCGCCAGGGAGGTGGCGAAGCCCACGGTTCGCGAGTTGGTCGGAGAGGCACGAATCCACGTCGCCGATCACCGGTATGCCGCGCGCGAGAGCGAGCGGCATGGCGAAGAAAATCGACTCCTCAACGGCGTGCACGACGTCGAACCGACGTGTCGCGAGCAGACGCACCACGAGCGCCGCGAGCGCGGCATCGTGCACCATCTTGCGAAGCGAGAAGCCGATCGGCACCTCGTCGGCCCCCGGAATGCGGGCGGCCCGATGATAGGTGAGTCCGGGAACTGGCACCGTCTCGCCCACGGCGTACGTCGCCAAATGGACCTCGTGACCGGCCGCGCAGAGCGTCTGCGTCATGGCCAGCACATTCAGCGGCGTCCCCCGCGATTCGAAAAATGGCTGCGGGGCCACGAGCAGAATACGCGCGGGCGGCGCGGAGCGCGGCATCGCGCGGAGCGGAGACTCATCGATCGCGGAGGCCGGCATGCAGACGAAGACGGGGTGGAGGCGCAAGGAGTGCGGCGCGTCAACGCGGCGCGTGCGCGGACGAAGCTGCCCTCGTCTTGCTGGATTCGATTGGAAATTTTCGTGCCCGCGTCGATCGACGCTGATGAGCCGAGAATGTAGCCATTAGCTTTCTAACCCCGGGCCTGCCGTCGGTCAGGCCACTAGAGCGTGCCGGGCTCCGTCTGGCGGTACCAGTTCACGATCGTCGAGTCGCGCGGGGCCGGCACCGCCGCGCGCGTCCGCATCAACTCCTCGATCTCGCTCGCCTCGCGCGGCCCGCGCGAGATCCACTCCACGCCGCGCTCCGTCGCGAAATAATCATCCTCGATGCGGACGCCGATGTTCGCGTAGTGCCGCACGATCGGACGCAGCTTCGCAACCAGCGCGCGGTTCTTCGGCGTATCCGCGAGATCTTCGAGGACGTGGGGACGCACGTAGATCCCGGGCTCGATCGTAAACGTGTTTCCCGGCGCGATGACGTACGATGTGGGGTCGTGCACCTCGAGCCCGATCGCGTGGCCGAGCGCGTGAAAGTAGAAGAGCGAGAGCTGGGAGCAGCCGCGTGAGATCCGTCTGCGACACAGCTCGCCCCCCGGATCGTAGGTGGCGTCCGCCGACTCGATGAGCCCGAGCTTCGCGAGCCCCTCCGCAAGCACCTTGTCGGCGGCCGCTTCCATCTGCGTGGACGTGACGCCGAGCTTCGCGATCGACTCCGCGGCGTGCTGCGCGTCGCGCACGACCTGGTAGATCGCGCGCTGCTCGGTGGTGAAGGTGCCGCTTACCGGAACCGTACGCGTGACGTCCGCAGCGTAGCCGCGATACGACGCGCCGATGTCCATCACCACGACGTCGCCGGCCTTCATGAAACGGTCGTTCGCGGAGTAATGCAGTGCGGTCGAGTTGGGCCCTGAGCCGACGATGGTGGCGAAGGACGGGCGGTCGGCGCCGTTGCGACGAAAGGTGTACTCGATGAGCGCCTGAATCTCGAACTCGTTGATGCCGGGGCGAATCGCGGAGATCGCGTCGTGCTGCGCGCGCACCGTGATGTCGATCGCCTTGCGCTCGAGCGCGAGCTCCGCGGCGCTGTGCCGCATGCGCAAGCGCGCGACGAGATCGTTGGCGGGCTGCATCTGCATGTTCGGATGCTTCTTGCTCAGCGAGGCTACGAACTGCTCGTCGCGCGTGGCGAATCCATCGCCCGAAAGATCACCGACCACGCTCAGATGGTTGCTCGACGCGAGCACCGAGTCGAGCACGGGCACGAGCTGCTCGATCGAGCGCGAGGGGATTCCGGTCGCGCGCGTCATTCCATCCATGCCGAGCCGAGCGCCGGTCCATGACTCTCGCGCGGGATCGCGCGGCTCGACGAAGATCGTCGTGGAGACGGTGTCGTTCCGTTTCACCATGACGAGCGCTGCGCCAGGCTCCGTCACTCCCGTCAGATAGTAGAAGGACGGGACTGGGTAGAAGGTGAGGAAGTCCTCGGCCGGCTCCTCGCCGCCGAGGGCAAGCAGAACGCCGTCGCGCATCGTCGCTGCGAGCGAGTCGCGTCGTGCCGCGTACTCGGCAGCGGGCACCTGTGCGGCCAGCGGCACGGCAGCGAACAGGGAGAGAAGTGCTAGAAGCGTGCGAGGCACGATGGCACCTGGGCGGAAGTCCCTTGAACATACCGTTGGGAGAGCTTTCACATTGTGTGAAACGGGTACTGGCGAGACTACGTACGCTCATGGATCATAGTTGCATTCACTCAACTCCCGGAGCCGGAACGTGACCGAGCCTACGCTCACACCTGCAGTGCCGAACGCGTCGCTGTGGGAGGACTTCATCGACATCTTCACGTCGCCGGCCGCCGTGTTCAGACGTCGTGAGAATTCGGGATTCGGCGTTCCGTTGATCGTTCTTACGGTGATCTTTGCAATTCTCATCCTGGGCACGAAGTCGCTCGTGCAGCCGGCCGTCGACGGCGACATGGCGCGAGCGATGGCGCACACGATGAAGCAACATCCGGAGATCACCGCGGCACAGATACAGCAGCAGCAGGCGATGGGCGCGAAGATCGGACCATACATCATCATCGTCGCGATCCCGATCATGGTGATGCTCACTGGGCTCGTGCTCTGGCTGGTGGGGAAGATCTTCGAGTCGAAGCAGAACGGAACTCAGGCGCTCATGGTCGCGACGTACGCGTTCTTCCCCAAGATCCTCGCATCGCTCGCGGGAGCGCTCATCGCGTATCTCTCGAGTCCGGAGCGATTGAACGGATTGGTGCGACTATCGGTCGGCGTGGGCTCCCTGCTGAACCCCGACACGACGTCGCCGGTTCTCATCGCGATGCTCGCGCGCGTCGACGTCTTCACGATCTGGGAGACGATTCTGCTCGCGATCGGGCTACAGGTGACGGGGAAGGTCTCGAAATCGAACTCCTATCTTGCCGCCGCGATCGTCTGGTTCATCGGCGCGCTCCCAGGCGTGCTTGGCGCGTTGCGGCAATAGTCGATCGCGCGATCTACTTCAGCAGCAGCTTCGCGATCGTGTTGAGCTGCATGTTGGACGTGCCCTCGTAGATCGTGCCGATCTTCGCATCGCGGTAGAATTTCTCGACGGGATAGTCCTTCGTGTAGCCATAGCCGCCGTGCAGCTCGACGCAGAGCGACGTGACGCGCTCGCACACCTGTGAGGCGAAGAGCTTCGCCATCGCCGCCTCGCGGGTGAACTGCCCGCCCGCATCCTTGATCCGCGCGGCATTGTAGACGAGGAGCCGCGCGGCCTCGAGCTCCGTCGCCGCCTGCGCGAGCTGGAACTGAATGCCCTGGAAATCCGCGAGCCGCGTCCCGAACTGCTTGCGCTCCTTCACGTACGCGAAGGTCGCATCGAGCGCGCCGCGCGCGATGCCGATCATCTGTGCGCCGATCCCGATGCGGCCGACGTTGAGCGTCTCGATGGCGATCTTGTAGCCCTGGCCGACTTCGCCGAGCACGTTCGCGGCGGGCACTACGCATCCGTCGAAGAGCAACTCCGTCGTGCTCGAGGCACGGATGCCGAGCTTGTCTTCCTTCTTCCCGACCGTGAAGCCCGGGGTGTCGCGCTCGACGAGAACGGCGGTGATTCCCTTGTAGCCCGCGTCGGGGTTCACGGTCACGAACACGAGAAAGACGCCCGCGTCCGCGCCGTTCGTGATCCAGAGCTTGCGTCCGGTGATCGACCAGTCGTCGCCGTGCTTCACCGCGCGCGTGGCGAGGCCGAACGCATCCGACCCCGAGCCGGCCTCCGACAGCGCGTACGCGCCGATCATCTTCGCCGCGAGGCGCGGCAGAAACTTTTCGCGCTGCGCATCGGTGCCGTAGCGCGAGATCGGATAGTTGACGAGCGTGTTCTGCACGTCGACCATGATCGCCGCAGACGCGTCCACGCGGCTGATCTCCTCGACGGCGAGCGTGATCATCATCAGCGAGCCGCCCGCGCCACCGTATTGGTCGGGGACCTCGATGCCCATGAGCCCGAGCTCAAAGAGCGCGGAGGTCAGCTTGGGATCGATGCGCGCGGCGCGCTCCATCTCCTGCACGCGCGGCCGCACTTCCTGCGCGGCGAATTCCGCGACGGCCTCGCGGAATGCATTCTCTTCCTCGGACAGCACCGTGAGCGGGGCGTGCGCACCCGAAGCGTCGGTAGTCATGGTGACAATCTTACTCGCGGGGCCATCGGCGCGCAGCGTCCGCCTGGAGGGAGGAGGGCTCGCCGGCAGGCATGCGTCGACTACCTGTTTTTCAAAATATTCTCGCCGCTAACTCTTCCCTAAACGGAGAGCGTCCCCGCCAGGCGAAGCGTGGCGGGAGAGTTGTTCTCCGCGCAGCCGTCGCCGCAGTAGCGCTCCGGCGTTCCCGCGGGACGCTCGCAGCGATGCGGGTCCACGTGCGCCACCGGCGCGACCCCCGCCTTCGCGAGCACGACTGCCGCCAGCTGTTCGTTCACGCCGAACGCCGTCGTCACCTGGACGGAGATGCCAGGGTGTTCGGCCGAGATCTCCGCGACCATCCGCGGAATGTCGCGCGTGGAGTGCTTGCCCGGCGACAGCATGTACGGGAAGGCGACGATCTCCGTCGCGCCGGCGGCAATGCACGCCGCGAAGCCATCGGCGACGGTCGGCGACGCGAGCTCCATGTGCGCCACTCGCACGACCACGCCCTCGCCAGCCATGCGCTGCACGAGCTCGCCCACACATTCGAGCATGTGGTTCGCGGCTTCCTTCATCGAACCATGATCGATGATCAGGATCCCCTTCATCTGAACTCCTCGCCTCGACGGGTGACTCGTCAATATAGCCGGAACCGTGCCGCGCGGAGTCAGCTCTCGAACACCCGCACCGCGAGCTCGACTTTGCCGAACGGGGCCGAGACCTGCGCGCCCTGCACGGCGCCACGCACGCGCTCGAGCATTTCGCGTGCGATCGCGATCCCTTCCGCCACCGCGTGCTCCTTCGACTTCTCGCTCGCCGCGCGCATCCGCGCCAGCACGGCCTCGGGCACCACCACGCCAGGCACCTCGTTCGCGAGAAACTCCGCGTTGCGCGCCGAGACCAGCGGCCAGATCCCCGCCACGATCGGAATACGCACATGCGCGATCGAGTCGAGAAACTTCTCGAGCTGCGCGACGTCGAACACCGGCTGCGTGATCGCATACTCGGCGCCCGCTCCGACCTTCCACTCGAAGCGCCGCAGCTCATACGCTGGATCGATCGCTGCGGGATTCACACCGACGCCGATGGTGAACGCGGTCGCCTGTCCGATCGAGTTGCCGCCCGGATCGAGTCCCTTGTTCAACCGGCTCACCAGATTCGTGAGGCCAATCGAGTCGATGTCGAATACCGCCGTCGCGTCGGGATAGGGACCCATCTTCGGCGGATCGCCCGTGATGATGAGCAGATTGCGCAGCCCCATCGCGGATGCGCCGAGCAGATCGCTGAGCATTCCGAGGAGGTTCCGGTCGCGGCAGCAGTAGTGCGTGACCGTCTCCATCCCGATGCGCTGCTCGATCAGGAGGCTCGTCATGAGCGCGCCCATGCGGCTCTGCGCGCGCGGTCCATCGGGGACGTTCACCGCATCGACGCCTGCGACCTTGAGCGCGGACACGCCTTCGAGCATCGAGGTCGCGTCGACGCCGCGCGGCGGGACGATCTCGACCGACGTGACGAACTCCCCGCGCGCGATCTTCCCCGCCCAGCGCGAGCGCTGCGCGAAGGGCATCTCCTCGACGCCCGCGTCGGTCGTCGCATGCTCCCCGCCACCGTCCTCGAGACCGACCGGCATCTGGTAGCGCACGCTCGGCTTGCGTTGGTTGCGCGGCATGAGCGGGCGGATGCCATCGACGAGCGACTTGATGTGCTCGGGTGTCGTTCCACAGCATCCGCCGATGAGCTTCGCGCCCGCCTGGATGAAGTGGCGCGCGTAGCTCGCCATGTACTCAGGGCTCGCCATGTACATCGTGCGCCCCGAGACATCGCGCGGCATCCCCGCGTTCGGCTGCGCGCTCAGCTTCCGCTTCGTCACCGCGGCCATCCGCTCGATCGCTTCGAGGATCGCCTGCGGCCCGACGGAGCAGTTCAGACCGATCACGTCCGCGCCCCAGTCGTCCAGCGTGCGCGCGACATCTTCCGGCGTCGCGCCGAACGGCGTGAGCCCATCCTGGCCGATCGTCATCTGCGCGATCACGGGCGTCGACAGAGAGATCTCGCGCGCCGCCGCGATCGCCTGCTCCATCTCGCCGAGGTCACCGAAGGTCTCGAGAAGGAAGCAGTCCGCGCCACCTTCGAGCAGCGCCTGCATCTGCTCGCGGAAGTGCCCGCGCGCCTCCTCGCGGCTCGTGGAGCCGAAGGGCTCGATGCGAACGCCGAGTGGGCCGACGGCGCCGGCGACGAGTACGTTGGCGCCAGCGGCCTCGCGCGCGATCTCCGCCGCGCGACGGTTGAACTCCGCGACGTGATTCTCGAGTCCATACTGCGCGAGCTTGAGCCGGTTCGCGCCGAAGCTGTTCGTCTCGATCAGCTCGGCGCCTGCTTTCACGTACGCGCGATGCACATCGAGGACGAGCTCCGGAGAGCGGACGTTCAGCTCGTCGTAACACTGGTTGATGAAGACGCCGCGCGAGTAGAGCATCGTCCCCATCGCGCCATCGGCCACCATGATACGCTCGGGGTCCGCGATGTCGCGTACATCCGGCCGCGCAGTGTTCTTCGCGAGTCCGATCGTCGCGGTCATGCGGCGTCCGGCTCTGCAGCCGCGCCGCGCACCGCGTAGTACTTGGCCTGCGGATGATGCACGACGAGCGCCGCCGTCGACTGCTCCGGCATCAGCTGGAATGCCGACGTGAGCTCGATGCCGAGCGCCTCGGTGGCGGGAAGGAGCTTGAAGAGCTGCGCGTGTCCCTCGAGATCCGGACACGCGGGGTAGCCCCACGAGTAGCGCTTCCCCTGATCCGCCGGAATTCCCATCTCGCGGCGAATGAGCTGGTGCACCCACTCGGCGGTCGCCTCCGCGGCCTCCACGCCCAAGCCGTGGAGATAGTAGCCCTCGGAAAATTCGCCCTCGGCCTGCAGCTTCTCGAAGCGTCGCGTGGCCTCATCGCCGACGGTCACGATCTGGAACGCCGCCACATCAATGTCGCCGGATTCTACCGAGCGGAAATAGTCTGCGAGACAGAGATGCTCGCGTCCTTCCTGACGCGGGAAAGGGAAGCGCGTGAGCTCGCGCAGCGATCCGCCGTCGCTCTGCATCGCGGCGGGATCATACACGATGAGATCGTTGCCGCTCGACTGCACGGGGAAGTAGCCGTACACCGTCTGCGGCGCGAGCCACTTCTCGCGCTCGGCGCTCTCGGAGAGTCGCGCCAGCGCGGGACGAAATTCTTCGAGTACGGCTTTCTCCCACGCCGGGCCGGAGCCGCGTCCGCCCCACTGCAGGCGGAAGAGCTCATCGATGTCGAGGAGCGCGAGCACGTCGGCTACCGGAATGTCGCGCCGCACTTTTGCGCCCCAGAACGGCGGCTTGGGCACCGGATTCGTCGCGATGACCGCGCTACGCTGTCCGGCGCTGTCGCCGTGCGAGATATCCTTGCCCACCGCGGTGCGTAGGAAGACATCCTTGCGCGCGCTGTCGATCAGCTCGAGCACCATCGGCCCGCGCTTGTCGGCATCGATGAGCGATTCCATCGTGTCGAGTCCCTCGAATGCGTCCTTGCAGTAGAAGACGCCCGGCGCGTACGCACGCTCGTTTTCGAGGAACATCGCCCGACGTCCGAAGCGCCGGTTGATCGCCGCGCCGCCGATGAGCACCGGAAAGTCGAGCCCGCGGCGGTCGAGCTCCTGCACGCAGATCGGCATCTGCTTCGACGTCGACACGAGTAGCGCCGAGAGCCCGATCGCGGTGGCGCCAACCTCGATCGCCTTGTCGATGATCGTGTTCACCGGCACCTGCTTGCCGAGGTCGTACACGGTGTAGCCGTTGTTCGAGAGGATCGTGTTGACGAGCGACTTCCCGATATCGTGCACGTCGCCGTACACCGTCGCGAGCACGACCTTCCCCTTCGTGTAGCCTTCCTTCCGCTCGAGAAACTTCTCGAGATGCGCCACGGCCTTCTTCATCACCTCGGCGCTCTGCAGCACGAAGGGGAGAATGAGATCGCCGGCGCCGAAGCGGTCGCCGACTTCCTTCATCGCGGGCAGCAGCACCTCGTTCAGCACGCGCACCGGCTGCTCGCGCACGCCGGCCGCATCGAGTGCGGCCTCCACGCCATCCTTCTTGCGATAGAGCACGTGCCAGCGCACGCGCTCGTCCGGCTCCATCGCCGTCGCGTCCGCTGCGCCGCTCGCCGCTTCCGCCGCGGCGTTCGGCCCGCGCGCGGCGAAGTGCTCGATGAAGCGCTGCAGCGAGTCCGGACGACGGTTGAACACCATGTCGTCTGCCAGCGCGCGCTCGTCCGCGGGGATCTCGACGTACGGCGTGACGTGCGCCGGATTCACGATCGCCATGTCGAGACCGGCACTCACGCAGTGATGCAGGAAGACCGAGTTGAGCACCGCGCGCGCGTTCTGGTCGAGTCCGAAGCTCACGTTGCTGACGCCGAGGCTCGTGAAGACGCCGGGAAGCTCACGCTTGATCAGCTTGATCCCCTCGATGGTCTCGTGCGCCGACGGCAGCCACTCCGCCTCGCCGGTCGCGAGCGTGAACGTCAACGCGTCGAAGATGATGTCCTCGGGCTCGAGGCCGTACTCCTTCATCGCGATGTCGTGGATGCGACGCGCGATCTCGAGCTTTCGCTCGGCCGTCTTCGCCATCCCGACCTCATCGATCGTGAGCGCGACGACCGCGGCGCCATTCGCTTTCACGACGGGGAGCACGCTGTCGATGCGCGCGCGCCCGTTTTCCATGTTGATCGAGTTGACGATCGCGCGCCCGGGGATGTGCTCGAGTGCGGCCTTGATGACGTCGAGCTCGGTCGAGTCGATCATGAGCGGCGACTCGACGCTCATCGAGAGCAGCCGCACGACCTCCGACATCTGTGCCGCCTCGTCCGCGCGTTCGGTGACGGCGACGCACACATCGAGCACGTGCGCGCCGGCTTCCATCTGCTCGCGGCCGACCTGCACGATCCCCTCGTAGTCTTCGGCGAGCAGCAGCCGTTTCACCTTGCGCGAGCCCTGCGCGTTGACGCGCTCCCCGATGAGGAGCGGCGGCGGGTCCTGGTGCAGCGTGATCGCGCGCATCGCCGACGAGACGCGCGGAATGTGCGTCTCCTGTCGCTCTGATGGCGCCTCGTGCTTCGCCTCGACCTTCTTCACGGCCGCGACGATTGCGCTCAGATGCTCGGGTGTCGTACCGCAACACCCGCCCACGATACGCACGCCGAAGTCGTGCACGAACTCCGCGAGCGCGGCGGCCATCGGCGCGGGCTCGAGGGGATACACTGCCTCGCCGACGCCGGTGTTCAGCGGCAGTCCGGCATTCGGGATGACGGAGATGGGCAATCGCGCGTGCTCGCCCAGGTACCGGATCGGCTCGCGCATGTGCTCGGGGCCCGTCGAGCAATTGAGCCCGATCACATCGACGCCGAGCGACTCGAGCGTCGTCATGGCGCTCGCGATGTCGGTGCCGAGGAGCATCCGGCCGCTCGTGTCGAGCGTCACCTGCGCCTGCAGCGCGACACGATGGCCGAGCTCCGAAAACAGTCGCTCGATGCCGGCGATCGCGGCCTTTACCTCGAGGATGTCCTGCGACGTCTCGATGAGGAGAACATCTACACCTCCTGCGACCAGCCCCTTCGCCTGCTGGTAATAGTTTTCGGCCAGCTCCGCGAAGGAGATGTCGGAGAGCGTCGCGTCGGCGCTCGAGGGGAGCATGCCGGTCGGGCCCATCGAGCCGGCGACGAAGCGCGGCCATGCCGTGGTTGCGTACTTCGCGCATGCCGCGCGTGCGAGCTGCGCGGCGCCGATGTTGATCGCGTCGGTCTTGTCGCCGAGTCCCCATTCGGTGAGACGGCGCGGCGTGCTCTGAAAGGTGCACGTTTCGACGACGTCACAGCCGACCGCGAGGAACGACTCGTGGATCGTCTGGATGACGTCCGGGCGGGTAAGCACGAGGTTGTCGTTGCACCCCTCGAGCGACTGCCCGCCATAGTCGTCAGCGGTCAGTCCTGCACGCTGGATGTTCGTTCCCATCGCGCCGTCGTAGATGAGCACGCGGCGATCGAGGGCATCCAGATAAGCGGAGGGGAAACGTGGCTGAGGCATATCATTGGCTTGAGACGCCGCCGGCCGTCAGCGAGACGTGCAAAAGCAAAAAATGCCCAGTGCACGCGTTGGCACTGAGCCGACGCTTTAGCGGAATGTTTTACGTGGCCGCAAGTTGCCGTAAATCGCCACGAATCAATTGTACCCCAAGCTAGTGGCGAGCCCCACAGGCAACAAGCGGGAGCTGCTCGTGCTCCAAGGACGATTAGCGGCCGAACACGGAACTCAACACGAGCTTCTCCGCAAGCCAGACGACGATCATGGCGGCGAAAACCGAGAAGTCGATGATGCCGAGGGGCGGAAGCGCGCGCGCGATCGGCTTGACGAGCCAGTCGGTGAGGGTGAACGCGGTGCGCGCCCACCAGGAGTAGCGCATCCCAATCCACGAGACGATCACGCGCACGATCAGTGCAAACCAGAGCACCTCGAACGCTGCTTCGACGACGAGCCCCGCGATCCCCATTCCGCCCTGACTCGCCGCGATCGAAATGGCGAACATCGCGGTGCGCACCCATTGCAGGAGCACGATCAGCAGCACCCCGATGACGACCGCCGCGCCCAGCCCCCACCACGGCGCCTGACTCGGCATCCCGCCCGAGCGCACGACGCGCGCCTCGATCGGCGCGAGTATCGGGTCGATCACGCGACGACAGAAGCGCGCGATCGAGGAGAACGGATTGATGCGCCGCGTACGTACGGCCCAGTCGAGCGCCGCGATGAGCAGAAAGACTGCGATGGCGACGAGAAGCGCGATGCGCAGGTAGTAGATGACGACGGCGATCAGCGGCATGTCAAGGCGTCAGCGACATCCCGAGATTCTTCACCACGAACGAGAGCTCGTCCGTCGCCGCGTCGATCTGCTTCGACGTCGGCTTCCCGCCGCCGTGGCCGGCCTTGGTGTCGATGCGGATGAGCACCGGCGCGGGTCCGGATTGCGCAGCCTGGAGCGTCGCTGCGTATTTGAACGAGTGCCCCGGCACGACACGATCATCGTGATCTGCCGTCTCGACGAGCGTCGCGGGATACGATGTGCCCGGCTTGATGTTGTGCAGCGGCGAGTATGCGTACAGCGTCTTGAACTGCGTCGAGTCGTCCGACGTGCCGTACTCGGGCGCCCACGCGCCGCCGATCGTGAACTTCTGGTAGCGCAGCATGTCCATCACCCCGACGGCGGGCAGCGCGACCGCGGCGAGATCAGGGCGCTGCGTCTCGACGGCGCCGATGAGCAGGCCGCCGTTGGAGCCGCCGCGAATCGCGAGTTTCTTCGACGACGTGTATTTCCGCGAGATCAGGTACTCCGCCGCCGCGATGAAGTCGTTGAAGACGTTCTGCTTCTTCGCGAGCATCCCCGCCTCGTGCCACGCGCGTCCGTACTCACCGCCACCGCGGATCACCGCCACCGCGTATACGCCGCCCATCGACACCCACTGCATCATCGATGGCGAGAAACCAGGCGTCATGTTGATGTCGAAGCCGCCGTAGGAGTAGAGAATCGTCGGGTGCGTACCATCGAGCGCGAGCCCCCTCTTCGCGGTCACGAAGATCGGAATCTTGGTTCCATCCTTTCCGGCTGCGAATATCTGCTTCGTTTCGTACGCCGTGCTGTCGATCGGCACCTTCGCCACGAGGAAGGGCGCTTGCAGGCGCGTCTCGATGTCGTAGCGATAGATGGACGTTGGCTGCAGATACGACGCGTACGCGTAGAACAGCTCCCATTCGTTCGGCTTGCCCGAGAGCGCTGCGACGGTGCCGATACCGGGAAGCTTCACGGTCGCCACCATGTTGCCGCGCAGCGCGTAGATCTGCAGCACCGAGTGCGCGTCCTTCAGCATGCTCACGACGAAGTGTGCGCCGATGAGCTCCACCTGCTCCATCTTGTCGGTGCCCTCGGGGATGATCGAACGCCAGTACTTCTTCGCGGGCTTGTTGATGTCGACCGCGACCACTCGGCCCAGCGGCGCGTCCAGATTCGTCTGCAGAAAGAAGACGTCGGCCGCATTGTCGATCACCCGGTTCTCGGACTCCTCGTTATCGACGAGAGTGACCAGCGGGTTGTCGATCTTCGGCTTCCCCGCGCTTCCCATGTCGATGAAGAAGATCCGGTTGTTCGGATTCGTCCCATCGGTGACGTAGATGACGACGTACTCGCCATCGTCGCTCACCATTGCCGTGATTCCCCACTGCGGATGATCCGGGCGCGCGAGGATGAGCTGATCCTTCGCCTGCGCCTCGCCGAGCCGGTGGTAGTAGAGCTTCTGCCCGGTGTTCTTCGCGAGCATCGCGTTTTCGCTCTTCGGCTCCTCGAAGCGCGAGTAGAAAAATCCCTTGTGGTCCTTCGTCCACGCGAGGTTCGAGAACTTGACCCACTTGAGCGTGTCGGGGAGATCGACGCCGCGCTCGATATCGCGCACGCGAATCTGTTCCCAATCCGAGCCCGCCGCAGCGACGGCGTACGCGAGATACTGGCCGTTCTCCGTCGCGTCCCACGTGCCGAGTGCGACCGTGCCATCGGTGGAGAGCGTGTTGGGATCGAGCACGACCTTCTTCACGCCCTTGAGGCCGCGCTGCACGTAGAGCACGCCCTGGTTCTGCAGCCCGCTGTTCTCGATGGTGAAGTAGTCCTTTCCGCGCTTGATCGGCACCGTGTACTTCGGGTAGTTCCAGACGCGCGTCAGCTGCTCCTTGATCGACGCACGCTCCGGAATGCCCGCGAGATACTGAAAGGTCAGCGCATTTTCCGCCTCGACCCACTTCTTGGTCTCGGGCGAATCGGTGTCCTCGAGCCAGCGATAGGGATCGGCGACCGCGGTGCCGAAGTAGCTGTCGCTCTGATCGCCTTTGCGCGCGACGGGATAGTGCAGCGACGACTGGGCCGCGAGTGTTTCGATGAACACTGAGGTCATGACGAAGGCGCAGAGTGTCACCGCACTGGCGAGCGGAAGGACGCGCATTGGAGTATGGAAAGGGAAGCAGCCAAACACGCCCGGCGCTCAGCGTGCGCTCGACAACGCTAATGTAACCCCACTACCTCTGCCGAGGTTCACACGGGGCGGCTCGAGCGCACGCTCACCGCTCCTGCCGCGATCCCGATCATCGCACCCGCCGCGAGCCCTATCCACTCCCACCACGGCGTCGGATGCACGGCCGTCGCGAGGGGAACGAGCAGCAGCGCGGCCGCCAGTGCCGCTCCCGTCGCCAGGAGTGCGTTTCGCCGCGCGCGTGTCGCCCAGTACATCGCGGGCGCCGCGAGCCCGGCGAGCCAGAGCGCGGTGAGCCACGGCGCCTCGCGTCCGTACTCGTAGTCGAATGGAAGGAGGTAGCTCCAGCCGAGCCCCGCATCGATCGGCAACGTCCGTTCGCGCCTGACCCCATTTCTCTCGGCGCTCACCCACAGTCGATGATGAATCAGCCCGCCCTCCACGAAGATCGTGTCGGTCTTCGCTGCGCGCTGGCGCGGGAAGACGGAATCGAGCTTGATCGTCGGCGTCTCGACCTTCGCATCGGCGGTCCGCATGCGCATCGAGAAGATCAGATTCCCTTTTCGCTGCCCAAGAAAAAATATCTGCTGCTTGCTCATGTCGTAGATGCTCGCGACCGATGAGAACTGCGTCGTCGCTCCCGCGCCGACCACCGTCGCCTGCACGACGACCGAGTCCGACGACAGTCGCCTCCGCACATCCGCGCTCGCGCCCGACATGGCGTTCGGCGTCGGCAGCCCGCCGGCGGTGGCCGAGAGGACCTTGCCGGGGAAGTAGTCGTGGTGAAGGAGCTCGGGTGTCCACACGCCCCAGGCGGTCAGCGGCGAGAGCGAGATGTGCGTGAGTTCCGCGCTTGCCGTTAACAACAGCACCCAGAACAGCGTCCACCCAGCGGCGAGTCTCGATGCTGCACGTCGCGACGGAACCAGCACCACGCGCCAGACGTCGGCGGCGAGTATCCCGATCATCCCGCCGGAGGAGTTGGTGAGGATGTCGCCGAGGCTCGTGTCTCGACCCGGGATGTAGAGCTGAAGCAGCTCGACGGTGATGGTGGTCACCAAACCAATCGCGAACGCGCGTCTCCGCGACATTCCCGCGAGGCGAAGTCCCATCCCGAACGGAATGAAGAGAATGACGTTCAACACCGCATCGAGAACCGATTGCTCGCCGCACAGCAAACACCAACTCGGCGGCGGTTTCGTAGCGGCGTATTGCGGCGTGAGCGTAAGTACGGCGATGAACAGCAGGCCGGCGATCCAGAGTGCGCGGCCGAATGTTTTTTGTGGTATCAACGCAACAGTCCGTGGCGTACGGTGTGAGAGTTCGCGCGCGAAAGATCGCGTAGAAGCGTATGCAGCAACGGGATGTTACAACATCGAACGGCTGCATGGGGAAAGCCGCAGGTGGCACCCTAACTGCAAGACTTCGACACACGAATGCGGGCATTAATCCTTCGCGCAGATCGGCGCTCCGTATGAGCTTGCCGGTTCACTGCGCCACTGAGCACATCTTCACCGTCGACGTGGAAGAATATTTCCAGGTCGGCGCGTTCGATCGTGTCGTGCAGCGAAAGGATTGGGATTCGCATCCGAGCCGTCTCGAGCACTCGATCGGCATCATCCTCGAGCTGCTCGCGCGCCATCATGCGAACGCGACGTTCTTCACGTTGGGCTGGGTGGCTGAGCGTCATCCGTTTCTCATGCGTCGTATTGTGGATGCGGGACACGAGATCGCATCGCATGGACATTGGCATCGTCGCGTGGATACGCTGACGCCGGATGAATTTCGCGAAGATATCCGCGTATCGAAAGCCATCCTCGAGGATCTTTCCGGTTCGCCGGTGTGGGGCTTTCGAGCCCCGAACTTCTCGATATCGCCCGGCACCGAATGGGCGTTCGACATCCTGCTCGAAGAAGGCTATCGCTACGACTCGAGCCTTTTCCCGATCCGGCGTCCAGGCTACGGATATCCGAGCGCGCCCCCGGTGCCGCATCTCATCCATCGCCCTGCCGGCACGCTCACTGAGCTCCCGCTTGCGACGACGCAGTGGCGTGGGATGCGCCTCCCCGCGGCCGGCGGCGCGTATCTCCGCCACCTGCCGTTTCGCCTGATCCAGCGCGCGTTCCGCGAGCACGATGTGAGTGGCGTCCCCGCGATGTTCTACATTCATCCGTGGGAGCTCGATCCGGATCAGCCACGAATCGCGGTGCCGTGGCACACACGCATGCGGCACTACGCCGGGCTCCGCAAAACGCAGCCGCTGCTCGAGCGGCTGCTCGGTGAGTTCCGTTTCCGGAGCGCTGCGCAGTGCCTCAAGCTTCCGATGTCCTTCGCGACGGGCAACAGGGCGGCCAGCGCCGTCGAGTGATCGCGCGCGTCGAACGCTTCGCGGGAGCCGCGCACGAGTGGGACGCTCTCGCGCGCCGCTCGCCCGGATTCACCCACTTTCATCTCTACGGTTGGCGCGCGGTGATGGAGCGCGTCTTCGGCCACGAGTGCATCTACCTCGCGGCTCTCGACGACAGCGGCGCACTCGCCGGCGTGCTCCCACTCGTCCGCGTGAAGAGCATGCTTTTCGGACACTTTCTCGTGTCGATGCCCTTCCTCAACTACGGCGGCCCACTTGGCTCCGACGACGCGATCATCGCCCTCGTCGCGCACGCATCGGAGATCGCGCGCGACTCCGGTGTCAAGTTGCTCGAGCTCCGCAGCCGCATCGAGCTGCCGATCGACATCCCCGTGTCGCATCGCAAGATCACTGTGCTTCTCGATCTTCCGAACAGCGAGCCCGCGCTCATGAAGCAGCTCGATGCGAAGCTGCGCAGCCAGGTGCGTCGTCCGCAGAAGGAAGGGGTCACCGTGAAGTTCGGCGCCGATCAGGTCGCGCCCTTCTTCGAGGTCTTTGCGCATCACATGCGCGACCTCGGCACCCCGACGCAGCCGCGCATCCTCTTCGAGACGATCGCCGCCATCTTTCCCGACGATGCATGGTTCGGCTGTGCTTGGTACGAAGCCCGGCCGGTGGCGTGCGGCTGCGCCTTCCAGTGGGGCACCGAGCTCGAGATGACGTGGGCGTCGTCGCTCAACGCGCACAAGCGCATCGCGCCCAACATGCTCCTCTATTATCGATTCATGGAGCGCGCGATCGAGAATGGCATCACGACGTTCAACTTCGGACGCACGTCGCCGGGCAGCGGCACGCATCGCTTCAAGACGCAGTGGGGCACCCGCGACGAGCAACTCTGGTGGTACGATCGCGCCGCGACTGCGGACGTGAAGACGCCGTCGCCCACGGACTCCGGCTATTCGTGGGGCCCGCGCATCTGGAAGCGACTTCCGGCATCGGTGACGACGATGCTCGGCCCGCGCATCGTGCGCTACATCCCTTGATCCGGACGTGAGCTTCCGCCACCAGCTTCCGGTGAGCTCGACGATCACCGCACGCTCGCTCATCGATGCGATCGGACCCGCGCTCGGCGGCGGCGCGCGCGACCGCGACGCGTTGGGCACGGAGCTCAAGCGGGCATTCGGCGCGAGCGACGTCGCGCTCGTCGACTGCGGCACCTCCGCGCTCGTCCTGGCGCTACGAATCGCCACGCGCGAAGGCGGAACCGTCGCTCTTCCGGCGTACGCGTGCGTCGACATCGGCGCGGCCGCGATCTTCGCGAAGCTCCGCGTGCGACTCTACGATGTCGATCCCGTCACCCTCTCTCCGGATCTCGAGTCCGTGTCGCGCGTGCTCGGCGAAGGCATCGACACGATCGTCGTCGCGCATCTCTTTGGCTATCCGGCGAATGTGCCCGGCGTCGCTGCGCTCGCGGCCGCGCACGGCGTTACCGTGATCGAGGATGCGGCGCAGGGCGCGTGGGGCAAGTTGCTGGAGACGCGGCTCGGCGCGTTCGGCCCGCTCACCGTGTTGAGCTTCGGCCGAGGGAAGGGGATGACGGGGGGAGGTGGGGGCGCGCTGCTCGGAATGGGAGCGCGCTATTCGGAGGCGATTGCAGCAGGAGCCGCGAGACTCGAGCCGTCACGGAGCGGGCTGCGCACGCTCGCGCTGACGAAGGCGCAGTGGATCCTCGGACGTCCGTCTCTGTACGCGATCCCGTCGGCGATCCCCGCGCTGCACCTGGGCGAGACGATCTACCATCCCGCGCACGAGCCGCGCGGGATCACCGGCGTCTCCGCGTCGCTCGTGCGCGCGGCGCTCGCGCGCGCGAATGCGGATCTCGCGGTGCGCCGCACGCACGCCGAGGAGCTCGACCAGATGGCCGCACGCTCGCGCCGCGTGCGGACGATCCGCGCCATTCCCGGCAGCGTGCCCGGCTATCTGCGCTTTCCGGTGCGCGTCGCCGACGCGCGAATGGAGCGTAGCGATCTCGGCATCGTGCGCGGCTATCCGAACACAATTGCCGAGCTCGTCGAGCTGCAAGCATCGCTCAGCGGCGGCGAGACACTCTCGGGCGCGCGAGAGCTGCAGCGCACGCTCGTCACGCTTCCGACGCATGCGATGGTGAACGACGATGATCTTCGCGACCTGACCAGCTGGCTGGGTTGACGAATTATGATGCCCGTATAAGGTTGAGTCGTTCGACGCGGCAGTGTCGATCACGGTGCTCGCTTCCCAGCGGTGCATGCCGCTCAACGACGATGGCAATGTCGGCGCAGCGATACCGACGATTTGGGCTTCGAAACGCCTGGGCAAAGATCGTCCTCCAGGCAAGCAGGGTCGGCGGCGCCAATCCAAACGCGGGCGCGCGAGCCGATTGATCCTTAGCTTTCGATCACCGCGCTCGCCCCGCCGGCTCGGCGTTCACGAATTGGAGGGAAGCTCGTCCCACTTGACTGATATCGGCCCGCGGGGCGTGTCAGAAGGGGGCTATACGGCTTCCCGAGATTTCTCGGACTGCGACGTGTTGATCGTGGGGAGTGTGGCTCTCCCGCAACAAGCAGCGCATTCGTGACGTTCATCGACCGCCAGATAGTGGCACCCTATTCGCTGGCATGACCACCGATGTCCATACCTGCCATGACTTTCCAGCGTCAACCGACCGGAAGAAATCCGATCGTCTCGACGTCTCCGGCGAACGCCGAGCCGCGCCCGGACCGCCTGATGCGGGCCGTCGCGCTCATGATCTTCACTTACGTGTGGCGAATCCAGGACGCTTTCCCGATCCTGGGAAAGCTCCAGATCGCGCTCATCGCGCTCATCGCGGCGGTGCTCATCTTCGCCGGCGTCAAGCATCCTATGCGCCGCATCCGTGCGGTCACCTCGCAGCGCACATCGCAACTGATATTCGCGCTCTTGGTCCTCATGATCATTGGCGTTCCGTTCAGTCTCTGGTTTGGGCACAGCGCCGAGTTCGTACTGAAGAGTTACGTTCCCGACGTCGTCTTCTACATCCTCGTCGCGTCGACCGTGCGCACGATCCGCGATATCGAATGGTACGCGCTGATGAATCTCTACGGCGCGCTCGCCTTTGCGATCGTCGTCGCGCTCTTCTTTCACGTGGGCGGCGACGGACGACTCGGCTCACTCATTTACTACGACGCCAACGACTTCGCACTCGTGATGGTCTGCACGATTCCATTCGCCTTCTATTTTCTCGGCAAAGGGCAGAAAGCATCTCGACGGATTACGGCGCTGGTCGCGCTCGGAATGTTTCTCACCGCGATGGTGAAGAGCGGCTCGCGCGGCGGATTCATCGGCTTGATCGGCATCATGGTGTATATCCTGCTCTTCTATCGCGCCATCCCGAGTCGCACGCGACTGCTCATCACGGTCGCGGGCGTCGCGCTCTTCTTCGGTTTCGCGAGCGACAAGTACTGGGAGATGATGTCGACGATTCTGCATCCCACCACCGACTACAACTACACGTCGAACGAGGGGCGCGTCGAGGTGTGGAAGCGCGGCATGGGCTACATGATGCACAACCCCGTCGTCGGTGTCGGAGTCGCGGCGTATCCCATGGCAGAGGGAGGATCGGATCTCGCCCAGAGTCTTCAAGCGCAGGGAGCCGGGTTCAAGTGGTCGGTCGCGCACAACTCGTTTCTCGAGACAGGCGCGGAGCTGGGAATTCCGGGGCTCGCGGTGTTCGTCGCCATTCTTATAGTGACCGGTGTGTCGCTGTCCCGTATCTCGAAGCGGGGAAAGTTCAAAAGATGGGTGTCGACGCGGGAGATCTCGCTCGCGCAGATGCTGATCGCGACAATCGTCGGATTCGCGATCTCTGGGATCTTCGTGTCCGCGGAGTACTTCGCGTATCTGTATTTTCTGCTCGCGCTTTCGGTGGGGTTGGTCAAGCTCGTGCGCATGCGCGCCATGAGCGGGCCGCCGCCGAAGCCGCAGATCAACGTGCGGCTCGCCCCTCGCACGGCGCCGGCGGAGGCGGACCTGGGTGCGGTGCGCAACGCGATCGAAGCGACCATCCAGGGCGCGGACGCGCGGCGCTGATCGCCCGCTCGCGCACGACATGAATCTCCGCGGTCTCGTGAAGAGCACGATCGAGCACGGCGCATTGTGGAGCGGCCTTCCACGCGTGATGCGCGCGCGCCGGCGAGGCGAGGTGCTCGTGCTCGCGTATCACAACATCGTGCCGACTGGCCAGGGCGCCGCCGGCGACCGCTCGCTGCATCTCACTCAGTCGCGCTTCGCCGAGCAGCTCGATGAGTTGATGCGCACGCACGACGTGATTCCACTCGAGCGCGCGCTCACAGGACACGCGGGCGATCGCCCTGCGGCCGTCGTCACCTTCGACGATGCATATGAGGGTGCGGTGACCGCCGGCGTCGCCGAGCTCGCGGCGCGAGGACTTCCCGCGACGATCTTCGTCGCGACGGCGTTCGTGAACGGCGGCGACTTCTGGTGGGATGCGCTGACGGCGCCCGGCGCGAGCGCGCCCACAGCCGAGCTTCGGGCGCGCGCGCTCGCGGCGTGCGCGGGGCTCGATGGGCGCGTGCGCGAGCTCGCCGCGCGCGAGCATCTCGCCGTCGTCAACGCGCCTCCGTCGCACGCGCGCGGCGCGAGCGAGCGCGACCTCGTTGCCGCTGCAGCCGTGAAGGGAATCACGATGGGCTCGCACACACACCGTCATCCGAATCTCGCGCGCCTCGCGGGCGACGAGCTGCGCGCGGAGCTCGAGAGACCCCTTTCGTGGCTGCGCGCGAGATTCTCCAACGTGCTTCCCGCGATCTCGTATCCGTACGGACTCTCCTCGCCCGACGTCGAGCGCGTGGCGGCGGCTGCGGGATACACGGCAGGTCTGCGTATCGAAGGTGGATGGATCTCACGCGGCGCGAGCAATCCATTCGCAATTCCGCGTCTCGACGTGCCGTCCGGCCTCTCGGCCGCGGGCTTCGCGCTCCGCTGCGCCGGCGCACGACTGCGATGAAGCCGCGCCGCATCCTCGTCACCGACGGCACGCAGCGGAGCGCGCTCGCCGTCGTGCGCTCGCTGGGCAGGGCGGGGCATACGGTGTTCGTGTGTGCGGCGCGTGTGCCGTCGCTCGCCGGGTCGTCGCGCTTTTCGTTCGCGGAGTCCGCGGTTCCCGATCCACTGGTGGCACCCGCGGACTTTGTAACGGAAGTGACGCTGCTCGTGGACCGATGGCGTATCGAGATGCTCGTCCCGATCACCGAAGCCTCGCTGCTCGCGCTGCTCCCCGAGCGCGCGACGCTCGGTGCCGCCATCCCGTTTCCCGACGAGCGCGTCGTGCGCGCGATCATGGACAAGAGCGCTGTGCTCGCGATCGCGCGCGAGCTCGGGATCGCAACGCCGCGGCAGGTGGTGCTCAATTCGAAGGATGATCTGCGCGCGATGGATCCGACGCTGCTCGACTATCCCGTGGTCCTCAAGCCCTCGCGCTCCGTGGGCGAGCACGCTGGCAAGCGCATCGCGCTCGGCGTGATACACGTGGCCGACGCGGCGTCACTGCGTCCGATGGTCGAATCGCTCGACGACGCGGCATTCCCGCTGCTCATCCAGCAGCGGATCGTCGGGCCGGGCACGGGGGTCTTTCTCCTCGTGTGGGATGGCGTCGTGCGCGCGACGTTCGCGCACCGGCGTCTGCGCGAAAAGCCGCCGTCGGGCGGCGTGAGCGTCTACTCGGAGAGCATCGCCGCCGATCCCGAGCTCGCAGAGCAGTCGCGGCTCCTGCTCGAGCGCATGGGGTGGAATGGCGTCGCGATGGTCGAGTATAAGCTCGACGCGCGCACCGGGGTGCCGTATCTGATGGAGGTTAACGGACGCTTCTGGGGCTCGCTGCAGCTTGCGATCGACGCGGGAGTCGATTTTCCGGCGCTGCTCATCGCGGCGGCGTCCGGGGACCCGATACAGTCGGTGACGAGCTATCGTCGTGGCGCGCGCATCCGGTGGTGGTGGGGCGACGTCGACCAGCTCCTCGCGCGCTGGCGGGGGAGCGACGCGAGTCTCGCCCTTCCTTCCGACGCGCCATCGCGCGCGCGCGCGACCCTCGAGTTCTTTTCGCTGATGCATCCGCACAACCGCAGCGATGTCTTCCGCACGCGCGACGTGCGCCCATTCATCCGCGAGACGCTCGACTGGTTTCGCCGACGATGACGAGCACCGCGATTCGCGACGTGCCGCTCCGCATCGCGCTCATGATCGAGTGCGACGGACCCGGCGGAGCCGAGCTGATGATGCTCGACCTGGCGACGGAGCTGCGCTCGCGCGGGCACGAAGTACTTCCCGTGAATCTCGCCAACGGCACCGGATGGCTCGGCGAGCGCTTCGAGGCGGCGGGATTCAAGCCGACGACGTTCGCGATCGACAGCCCCGTCGACTTCGCCGCGGTGCGCGCGCTCACCACGATCCTGCGCGACTTCCGCGCCGACGTCGTCCACAGTCACGAGTTCACGATGGCGATCTACGGTGCCGCCGCCGCCCGGCGCGCGGGCGCGCGACACGTGATCACGATGCACGGCGGCCTCTACTACGCTTCCGCGTGGCGGCGCCGCGCCGCCCTGCGTTGGGCCTCGCGACGCAGCGACGCGCTGGTGGGCGTCTCCGTCGCCACCGCCAACACGCTCGCTCAGGCGCTCAATATCCCGCGCGAGAAAGTCGTCGTAGTGCCGAACGGCATCCCACAGCGCGCTGGCGTTCGCGATCGCATCCGCCGAGAGCTCGGGATTCCGGATGACGATCTGCTGATCGTCGCGGTCGGCAATCTGTATCCGGTGAAGGGACACGCCGTTCTGATTGAGGCGCTGTCGATGCTCGCCGATCGCGCGGGGTGGCAGCTCGCCATCGCGGGGCGGGGCGAAGAGGAGGTGCGGCTCCGCGCGCAGTCCGCCGCCGCGGGGCTCGACGCGCGCGTGCACATCCTCGGCTTCCGCGACGACATCCCCGACATCCTCGCGGCGGGAGATATCTTCGCGATGCCGTCGCTGTCGGAGGGATTGCCGCTCGCACTCGTGGAAGCGATGTCGTTCGGGCTGCCCGTAGTGGTCTCGCGCGTCGGCGGAATCCCGGAGGTCGTCACCAACGATGTCGAGGCATTGCTCGTACCGCCGTCCGACGCGCGTGCACTGTCCAACGCGCTCGAGCGCCTGATCGACAGCGCCGCCACGCGCCGCCGGCTGGGCGACGCCGGCCGACTGCGCGCTCAGCGCGACTACGCGATCGCCACGATGGCCGATCGCTACGACTCACTCTACCGCGGTCTCCTGCTCACGTAGTCTTCATCGCCGGCGCCGGAACGAGCTTCGCGACCGCATCGAGCAACACCCGCGCCTGCGCCTGGCGGCTGTAGCGGTCGTCGCGCGCGACCCGCGTGGGTCGCACGCCGGCTCGATGGTCACGGTAGCGCGCCGTGATCGCGGCGGCGATGGCATCGACCTCCGGCGCCACGACATCCGCGGTCGAGCCGCGCAGCAGTTGCGCTATCGCACTCTGCGGCTCTGCGATCGTCAGGAGCCACGAATCGAAGCGGATGTACTCGAATACCTTAGCGGGAATCGCGAGTGAGTTACTGCCGGGAAAGATCACGAGCATCGATGCGCCGGCGAGAAACTCGAAGGCAGCCTGCTGCGGCCGCGGCGGCTCGACCGTCACGTAGTCCGCGATTCCTTCGCGCGTCGCCATTGCGAATAGCGGTAGATGCTCCTCGGCCGCGAGGCGCCCGAGTATGTCGATGCCGAATTGCGCAGCGGAGAGCGATTCAGCCCTGATCACCTCCGCCGCGGCGCGAAAGAGCAGCAGCGGATCGCGATCGAGATAGATGGTTCCCGCATAGCCGATGGTGAAGCGATCGGTGTGACGGTGCGGCGGAAGCGGATCATCGTCCGATCCGTTCATCACCGTGATGATCCTGTCGCGCGCGTCCGGATACGCATCCGCGAGTGCGATACGAGCAGGCTCCGTATTCGCCACGATCAACTTCGCCTGCTCGACACACGCGCGCTCACACTCTTTGGCACGTTTGTACCAGAGTGGACTTGCGACACTCTCCCGCAGCCATGGCTGAAGGCTCCACGGATCGCGCATATCCATCACGAACGGCAGCCCGGTTGCGAGCGATACGAGCCTGCCTGCCTCGTGGCTCATGTGCGGCGGCGCCGATATGATCACGGCGTCATGCACCCCCTTCACGATAGTACGCTGCGCGAGCGCTGCGGCAGCGTGCGCCCAGCGCATTCCGTGCGTGAGCTCGAGCCATGCCCAATAGGTGCGCATTACTTCGCGCGGCGTGCGAGCGCTGCCGCGAATCTCCGAACGGTCGAGCGACTCCGGTCGCTCGCGCACAACGTGCGCAGGGCCCCCGCCTGCCGCGCGTGCACTCGCCTCAGCTTTCCTTTTCGGCCACACCGTGCGGTATATGCGCCAGAGCACGTGCTCGATGCGCTCCGAGATCAGCTCCGGATCCGCGATACCATACACGCGCACCCCAGCCGGAAGCGAGTCGAGCTTCGCGCCCACCGGTGACGTCGGCGCGCAGGTGATGACGTCGAGCCCCCATCCACGCTCCGTCACAGCATTCGCGAGCTTCTCCCAACGACGCGCCCCGATGGTCGTGTCGGGCGGAAAGTGGTAGCTGATCACGAGCAGCCGATGTGCATCCTGCGCTGGCGATCCAGCCTTCTCCCAGAATGGCGCCGCGCTCCCGGCAGTGCTCACAGCGCGTGCTCCCGCACGATCGAGACGAACGCGCGCGCGCGCGCCCGATGACGCCACGCGATCATCCCGCCGTACGCCGCTATGCCAACGACCACTTCGATCACCAAGCGAGCCACCGGAGCCAGCGTAGGAGGGAGCGTAGCCTGCACGATGCCGACCGCCAGTGCCATGATCGCTGTCGAGCTCACGGCCGGCCAGAGCGTCCTGAAATATGCGCCGGCCGGCATCTCGAGCACACGAAAGGCGAGTCGATACTGCGGCGCGACGACGATCGGATACGCGACGATCCACACCGCGGCCACGCCACCGACGCCCCATTTCGTTCCAACCACGAACAGCACCGGCATAACGCACGCGGCGATCACCGACTACCACATACTCTGCCGCGAATTCCCGGTGTAGATGAGCACCTGCGGCGTCACGGTGTCGATCGACCGCACGCCACCATACAACGCGAGCAGCCGCAGCGGGACGATCGCGCCAAGCCACTGCTGCCCAAGCACCACCGGAACGAACTCACCCGCGATGAGCGCGAGCCCCGCCGCCGCCGGCAGCGTGATGAACGCGAGCCCCTCGACGACACCGAGAAAATAGCGCCGCAGCGCCGCGATGTCGTGCTGCACCGCCGAGAAAATTCCGGGCGTCACACTCGACACGAGCGAGCTGATACGCTCGACCGGCATCGTCGCGATCTCCCAGCCAAGCGTGTACGCCCCCAGCGACTGCTTGCCAAGCACTCGCCCGACGACAGCGAAGTCCGCGGTGTTGTACGTGTACCACGCGAGCCGCCCTACCACGATATGCCACCCGACGTGCAGTGCGCCGCCGATCGTGTCGAACGACGACGGCCATGCGAGCTTGTGCGGCCGCCACCAGAGCGCGAGCAGCGCGCCACACGCGCTGCCGACGAGACTGCCGAACACCAGCGCCATGTAGCGATAGCCGCCGATCGCAAACGCGAGCATCGTCAACATCTGCGCGAGGTTCGTGATCCCATCGATCATCGCGAGCCGCGGATACGCGAGATCGCGCGCCAGCAGCGACCGCGGGAGAACGCCGAGCGAGCCGAAGACGAAGTTCAGGCTCAACACGGAGATGATCGTCGCGACCGCAGGCTCACCATAGAATCGCGCGATGAGCGGCGAAACCGACACGGAGATCGCGGCGATCACGAGGCCAACCAGCACGCTGAAGCCGCCCACGCGCGCGATCTGTTCCTCGGTCAGCTCGCGATGCCGCAGGATCGCGGCCGTGAGCCCGAACTCATTCACCAGGGTCACGAGGCCGAGGTAGACGGCGGCCATTCCCATGAGCCCATAGTCGGACGGGGAAAGGATGCGCGCCACCACGAGAGTGGCCGCCCAGCTCAGAAGCTGGGTCGCCCACTTCGTTCCCCCCGTCCACGCGATGCCCGAGACCAGCGACCGGTCGAGCGCTTGGCTGTCCGTTCGAGGCGGAGGGACTACTACGATTTCGTCGGCGATCGTCGGCTCATCTGTATGGTACGGGCTGCGAAGGCGAGTGGAGCATCCGCCTCGCCGCGCGAAGCAAGCTCAGGGCACCCATCGAGCACGAGCCGTGCCCTCAGCAGGGACGATTCGACTAGTTGCGCCGTCTATTGATGGCGCCGACATTTGCTCGGCCACCCGTATCCTTCCGACCCAACCGCACTGTCCACGCCGCTCACTATTCTGCATCTGCTCGCCCCCGCTCCGGTAGGGGGGCTGGAGACGGTCGTCTCGATGCTTGCGCGGGCGCAAAGCCGTGCGGGGCATAGAGTAATCGTGGCCCCGACGCTCTCGGCCCAGGACGACGGGAAGGGCTTTCTTGCCTCCCTTGCCGGCAGTCGCGTCGAGATCATCCCGCTCACCGTCGCCCGCCGAAGCTATCTTCGCGAATGCCGGCTGATCAGGAAGCTGTGCGCTGACAAGCATGTAAGTGTAGTGCATACACACGGTTACAGGTCTGACATCGTGGGGGGGATGGCGGGTCGCAGCGAAGGGCTTCCAATAGTAACCACCGTTCACGGTTTTACTGGTGGTTCGCTAAAGAACCGCACCTTTGAAGCGCTCCAGCGCCGCGCGTTCGAACGGTTCGACGCTGTCGTGGTCGTCTCGCAGCCACAGGCCGCCTTCCTTCGCGCCAGCGGCGTGCCGGAGACCCGTACCCATATCATCGCCAACGCTCTCGCCGCCCACCCGAATCCCGTCGACCGAGCCGCCGCACGGCTCGCCCTCGGCCTCGCCCCGGAGGGGCTAGTAGCCGGCTGGGTCGGCCGAGTTAGCATCGAGAAGGGGGTCGACGTCTTCATTGACGCCATTCACGCCATCGGCGACCGCGTCATCCGCGCTACGATCGTCGGCGACGGCCCCGAGCGCTCCGCGCAGGAGGCTCGAGCCGAGTCACTTGCTCCGGGACGCTTCCAGTGGCTGGGCACCGTGCCCGATGCGGCGCGCTACTTCGCAGCCTTCGATGTCTTCGTCATGAGCTCGCGGGCGGAGGGGCTGCCGATGGTGTTGCTGGAGGCGATGGCCGCGCGCGTGCCGATCGTGACTACCGCCGTGGGCGGCATCCCGGATCTGCTCTCGCCCGCGGAAGGAGTGCTCGTCGCCGCAGACGATCCGCGTGCCCTCGCGGCCGCCATCCGCGCGACCATCGATGATCCGGGCGCCGCCTCCGAGCGCGCGCAGGCGGGCCAGCAGCGACAGCGCAGCGAGTACGACGTGGCGCCGTGGGCCGAGCGCTACGAAGAGCTTTACCGCCACCTGATCGGGGCACGCGCGCGGGGCGGAAGCCACTCGTGAGCAGCGTCCCGTACATCCTCGTCGCGCTTCCCGTCGCGATCTTCGGTTGGGCGTATGCAGGCTATCCCGCCGCACTCTGGATTGTCTCGCGCTTCCGCTCGCCGCGCGCCGTGCCGGCCGACCCGGCGACGTGGCCCCTCATCTCGATTACCGTCCCCGCGTACAACGAGGCCGCGCGCATCCGCTCGACGATCGAGAGTCTGCTCGCCATCGACTATCCTGCCGATCGCCGGCAGATCCTGATCGTCTCCGATGCATCGAGCGATGACACCGACCGCATCGTGGCCGAGTACGCCGACCGAGGCGTCGAGCTCTATCGTGTCGCGCAGCGCGGCGGGAAGACGGCGGCGGAGAATGCCGCGGCGGCGGCGTTGCGCGGCGAGATCATCGTCAACACCGACGCTTCGATCCGCATCCAGCCGCACTCGGTGAAGGCGCTCGTGCGCACCTTCCAGGATCCGACAATCGGTGTCGCATCGGGGCGCGACATCAGCGTGGGCGCCGAGGTCGAAGGCAATCGCGGAGAGTCCGGCTACGTCGGCTACGAGATGTGGGTCCGCGACCTCGAGACACGGCTCGGCGGCATCGTCGGCGCGAGCGGCTGTTGCTATGCCACGCGGGTGCAGATTCAACGCACCGTGCTCCGCGACGATCTCGCGCGCGACTTTGCGAGCGCGCTCATCGCGAAGCGGCTCGGCCTGCGCGCCGTATCCGTGAACGAGGCGACGGCCGTCGTGCCACGCACGCCGTCGCTGCGTGCGGAGACGAAGCGGAAGGCGCGCACGATGGCGCAGGGGCTCGAGACGTTGCGCTACGGAGCGTCGCTGCTGAATCCAATCCGCTACGGCGCCTTCGCCTTTGCGCTCGCCAGCCACAAGCTTGCGCGCTGGCTGGTCTATCTCTCGATCCCGCTGGCGATCGTCGGCATCGTGTGGCTCGCGCTGTCGTCGCGCGTCGCGCTCGCGCTCGTCTTCGCCATCATCGCGGGAATCTCCGCGGGACTGGCCGCGATGCGCTGGCCCGAAGGACACCGCGTGCCGCTGCCCATCGCGGTGGCAGGCTTTGCGCTCGCCTCGACTCTCGGAGGGTTGAGCGCGTGGATTCTCGCGATGCGCAGCAAGCGGCTGCCGATGTGGGAGCCGACTCGCCGCGCCGCGATTCCCGAGTAGCGCTGAGGGCGCCACTCGCGTGCTGGCGGCCTCGTGCAGTGCCGCGATGCAGCCGGGGACATTCAAGACGCGGTTGCGATTGGCATTTCCGTGCGAAACCCAACGCATCGGCGGATGTTGACGTAGTCATGACATCCGCAGTGATCTCGAGCCTCTTCTCGCCCCGCCTCCCGCCCATGACTGCCCGTCTCATGAATAGATCCCGTCCGATTGCCCTCGCGTCGCTGATGACATCGCTAGTGGTCTCCGCGACTCCCGCGCGTGCTCAGCATCGCGCCACCCCACTCGATTCGGCCACGCTCGCCTCGTTCGCGTGGCGCAACATCGGGCCCGCGGACATGGGCGGGCGCATCGCGGACATCGTCGGAATTCCGAGTCCGTCGAAGACATTCTACGTCGCGAGCGCCGCGGGCGGCATCTGGAAGACGACGAATGCGGGGACGACATTCCGCCCGCTCTTTGGCGACCAGCGCGTGGTCTCGATGGGCGCGCTCGCGATCGCACCGTCGGACACGGACGAGATCTGGGCCGGCACCGGCGAGCAGAACTCGCGCAACTCGATCTCGCCGGGCGGCGGGATCTTCAAGAGCACCGATGGCGGGCTGACATGGAAGCTCATGGGACTCGAGAAGACGCAGCAGATCGGTCGCATCATTGTGCATCCCACCAATCCGAACATCGTCTACGTCGCGGCACTCGGTCATGTATGGGGCTCTAATCCCGAGCGCGGGCTCTACAAGACCACGGACGGCGGGAAGAGCTGGCAGCTCATCAAGTTCGTGAGCGACAAGGCGGGCTTCGTCGACGTTGCGATGGATCCCTCGAATCCGGATGTGATCTGGGCGTCGAGCTACGAGCGAGTGCGCGGTCCGTACTTCCTAAAGAGCGGCGGACCCGGAAGCGCGCTCTGGCGCAGCGCGGATGCCGGTGCGACGTGGACGAAGGTGGAAGGCGGCGGATTTCCCGAGACGATGAAGGGGCGCATCAACGTTGCCATCTCGCGTAGCAATCCCGCCACCGTCTACGCACTCGTCGAGGCGGACTCGCTGCGCGGTGCAACACATGCGCTGCGCGCGCCGTCGAGCGACTCTGCGGGGGAGAAGCCGAAGGCGGCGAAGCGGCAGCGACTACTGAGCGGACTGTATCGGTCACAGGACGCGGGCAAGACGTGGCGGTGGATGAACGATGTCGACGTGCGACCGTTCTATTACTCGCAGGTGCGCGTCGATCCGAAGCTGTCGAATCGCGTCTACTGGACATCCACGCCGTTCAGTTTCTCCGATGATGGCGGCAAGACGGTGCGCAGCGGGACCATCGGCGTTCACGTCGATCACCACGCGATGTGGATCGATCCCAATGATGGGGAGCATTTTCTCGTCGGCGATGATGGCGGCGTGTCGCAGACGTGGGATCGCGGCGGCAACTTCGATTTCCTCAATCGCATCTCGATCGGACAGTTCTACGAAGTCAGCTACGACATGGCGGTACCGTATCGCGTATGTGGCGGACTGCAGGACAACGGCAGCTGGTGCGGTCCGAGCCGCAAGCGCGGTGCGATCACGAATGCGGACTGGTTCACCGTCGGCGGCGGCGATGGCTTCTACACCGCGCAAGACCCGACGAACCCCGACATTATTTACGCCGAATCGCAGGGCGGCAACATCCGCCGCCTCGACTACGCCACGGGCGACAGCAAGCCGCTCGTAAAGCCCACGTGGCGTCCGCGCTATCTGCAGATCGAGGATTCGATCCTCGTCGCGCGCGGAGACACCGCGAAGCCGCTACCGTCGTCCGGGAAGAAGCGCCTCGCCGAGCTGCGCGCGATGCAGGAGAAGGACTCGACCGACCTCGATCTCCGCTTCAACTGGAACACGCCGTACATCATCTCTCCGCACGCGCCCTCGACGATCTACGCCGCGGGCAATCGCGTGCTCATGTCGACGAACCGCGGTGACGACTTCCTTCCAATCTCTCCCGACCTCTCGACGCACGACATGGCGAAGGTGCGGTGGAGCATGGACTCGACCGGCGGCATCACGAACGATGCGACCGGCGCGGAGACGTACGGCACGATCACGACGCTCGCCGAATCGTACGTGCGTCCGGGGCTGCTCATGGCCGGCACCGACGATGGCAACGTCTGGCTCACGCACGACAACGGTTCTACATGGGAGAATCTCACGGGGCGCTTCCCCGGTGTCCCGCCGAAGACGTACGTCGTTCGCATCGAGCCGTCGCACTTCGACAGTGCGACCTTCTACGTGGCATTCGATGGTCATCGCGTCGACGATTTTGCGCCCTACCTCTTCGTCACGAGCGACTTCGGGAAGACGTTCAAGTCGATCGCGAGCGATCTGCCGAAGGGAGGTCCCGATTTCCTCCACGTGATCCGCGAGGATCCGGTGAACCGCGACCTGCTTTACGTCGGCACGGATGTGGGCGCGTACATCTCGCGCGATCGCGGGCAGAGCTGGCAGAAGTTCATGAGCGGGCTGCCGACGGTACCGGTGCACGATCTCAAGATCCACCCGCGCGACCACGAGATCATCGCGGCGACGCATGGACGGGGCATCTGGATCGCCGACGTGGCGCCGCTCGAGCAGCTTGCCGACAGCGTGTACGCGAAGAGCGGCGGGTATCTCTTTGCGCCGAAGACGGCGTACGCATTCGGAGAGTCGCCGGGCGCTGACCTCACCGCGGGTCAGAGTGTCTTCAAGGGGCGAAGCGCACCCTTCGGCGCGGACATCGTCTACCGGCTCACGGGCGGAACGCAGAAAGACACGGTGAAGCTCGTGATCACGAACGTGAAGGGCGACACCATCAAATCGCTGACGGGACGCGGCGGCGCGGGGATTCATCACGTCGCCTGGGATCTCACGGGGAAGACGCCGGCGCCGACGCCGCTCACACCCGCGGGACGACGGGACAGCCTCGTCACCGCGCGAAAGCTCGACCATGTCTTCGACTCGCTCGCGACCGCGGGCGTCGCACCCAAGCCGGTGCTCGAGACCGTGCGTGAGCATCTCGAGAACGGCACCATCGGCGAGCTGTTCGAGCGTGCGTCCGGCGGCGGCGGTGGCGGCGGTGGACACTTCGCCGAGCGTCCGGCGGAGAGTCCTCTGCCGCATCATGGGGGGCATCACGGCGCGGACAGCGTAAAGGCGCCCGGTGCGGCAGCGGGTGGGGAGGGGGGCGAAGGGGAGGAAGGCGCCGTGAGCCAGGAGGTGCTGCGCGACGTGTTGGGAGCAGTGCGCGCGAGCAAGGCCTTGCCGGGAGGCGGATTCGGCGGCGGGCGTCGCGGCGGCACCATCGTCGAGACCGGCGACTACGTCGTCACGATGACTGCGGGCGGCGCGACGCAGCGACAGGTGCTGCGAGTCGAGAAAGCTGCGGGGCTGGGTGGCCCCCCGTCCGACGACTCGGGTGATGACGACCCATTTGATCCGTGACTAAATCGTTCGCTTCTTTATCAGAATCGCCGCCTCCGCGTTTCTCAGCTTGATGGTGGTCACGGGCGAGCCGAGGGTTCCGTCGGCGTGCAGAGGAACCCATGTCTCGCTCGATGGAAGTGGGATCGAAACAGCTGACGCATCGTCGTAGCGTTGCGTCCCCCATCCCGTTTGTGGCCGTGCTATCACGAGGGCACGATCGAAGTCGCGCTGATACACTACCACCTGCTGACCGGACGGATCGGTGCCCACAACCGACTGTGACAGCGATTGACGCATGTCCGTCGGGTGTCCGATGTTCGCCTCCTGCGCCGTTATCCACACCGTCGAGAAGGGGCGGCTCCATTCGTTCACGAGCTGAAGCTGCAGTTTGTCAGGCGAATGGGGGACGACCATGTAGTAGCTGGCGAGCTCGAACATCTTGATCCGATGGAACGCACTGTCTGCGCTGCCCCCCAGACGTACCTTCAGGGAATTCATGTCTGAATAGTCGAGCGCATCGACGAAGTTCACGGACACCGAAGCGCCGATCATCTTGTCGATCCAACTCCAGGTGGCGGGCAGTCCGCTGAAGAGCGGATTGTTCGCCTTCTCCATGTGCGTAGCGCCGGCAGCGCTGACGTCCGCAAAATCGGGATCGAAGCTGTAGGTCGCAGTGTTCGGCTGCAGCACGGCCGTTCCAACCGCGCTCTTGAGCGCGCGAAGCAGCGCCGCGTAATCGGAAAAATACTGGCCGCTGGGCGGCCAGCTGGTACCGCTACTCGTATACTCGCTCGAGCGGCCACTGGAGTCCTTCAGAAACGATGCGAAATCCCCCGATGCCTGAACATCGATGAAGAGACCATCCTGGCCCGAGGCGAGACGCCGGAAACGATCCGTTTGGTAGGCGATGAGGCCGGGATCTCCAGGGTTGATAACCCAGATATAGGAGCTCCATCCGTAGGGCTTGAGGCGATGCGCGGCATCAGCTGGCTGACCGAGGCGATGCAGGAATGCAGTCTCGATGTTGTACTGCGTATGACCCGAATACCATCTCACCGCATCGTCGTACCACTGGCTCGAGGGGATACCGGTTGACGGCGTCGCGGCGGGCAGCACGGTGAAGCCGAGGAGGACGTACGGATAATTCTGGATCGTCGGGTTTACGGTTTTCCACGCGGCGGCACTCCCTGACATCGAGAGGTCGTAGTGCTGACCCGCCCACTGCCGTTCAACGTCGTTCCACGAGTAATAAAAGTCAGTGATGGCGGTGCGGATGTGCGGCCAGTGCGGAGAGACGGCGCTATATCCGCTATACAACGAGCCTGCGGATGTCGGTGGGAGCGGCGGCGGCGGCGGGGGCGGAGCGGGCTGGTTCGGCGTCTGCGGCGCAGGAGGGTGCGTCGCGCTGGCGCCTACTACAGTCAGCTGCGCCGTAGCCTGATTCGAAGCCGTATGTACGATAATGTTGACCGAACCGGTCGTAACACCGGTAACAACGCCAGTCGAATCGACGCCAGCGACCGACGGGTCGGCACTCGTCCACGTCACTCGTACGTTGGAAAGCGGGTGATTGTGGACGTCCGTTACGGACGACAGCAAGCGGAGCGTACTGCGAACGGAGACCTGCGCGGTTCCAGGGTCCACTGTTACCCACGTCGGCGCGGGCGATGTGTTCGACACGGTCACGAGCGCAGAGACGCGTCGGTTTCCCGACGTGATCGTGACTTGCGCGTTCCCGATGGAGTGCGCGCTCACCATTCCATCGCTGGCTACTGATGCGATCGAGGAGTCGCTCGTGGTCCACAACTCGGGCTGGCCGGCGATGTCGCGACCGGCCGAGTCCAGCATGCGAACGGAGAGAAGCAGAGTCTGGCCGGGTGGTATCGTCGGCTGCGCCGGCGAGATGATCATCCATCTCGCAAGTGACTGTGGAGAGTTGGTAGAGGCCGACGGATCCGTCATTGCCGAGCAGGCGACAACGGTCGCGCAGCTCGCGAGCGCGAGTGCATGGCGAGAGATCGACATAAGCCAAAGTCCTTACAGGCTCTTCGGGCAACCCGACCGACGTAATGTGCCGGGTGGCACACCTTAGTCTCGTTGGCTTTGCGTCCCCGTCTTTCGGCGGGTTTGCCGTTGTCGCCGGGCATGAGCCCATGCGATCGCGCCGTACTATGGGTTAGTAGGATGATCGTGGTGGAGAGACGCGTCTTCTTTGCCGGACGTCACGATGGATTTATGGCGTGGTTTTGTTGCGGTCATCGCGCGCTTAACGCGGCGACGTTGATACATATGATTACAGTGACGCTTGACTGCGCCGCGTCGCGCCGAGCTAAGAAAATCTATGTGGTGTCGGAGAGAGAGTGGGCGCTACAGACCGATGCCGACCGACACGTTTTGCGCGCTTGGAGGAGACGCGGAGATGCGATCCTTGATGGTGAGAAACGGACGCTCGATGATCTTGAACGAGCCCCACGCCATACAAAGCGTAGCGGCGTAACCCACTGCAAACGTCAGCACCTTTGGGCCATGAGGGAGAAGTTTCTCCCCCACGGACAGTCCCCATGCATGATACAGATAGCACGGGTAGGAGATGAGACCAAGTGTGCGAGTTATCGGATGGTCGAGCCAGGACCAGAGTCGAGTCGTCGAAAGTCCGAGCATCTGAATCATGAAAAGCGCGATCAGTACCGCGTCGACCGTCATCCCGACGCTATAGTGATACGCTAGTGAGGAATAGTGTCGAAACAGCAGAATCAAGGCGATCGGCACTAGCGGCAACAACGATGATGACCGAATTCGTCGTTCGAGAGAAGCGAACCAGCTCTCCTCGGATGAGAGAGCGATAAAGCAGCCGATCGCCAGCGCATCACACCGTGTATCAAACGCGTTGTAGACGTATGAGGCTGGCGCGTGCAGAAACAGATACAGCGCCGATCGCCAGAGGACGACAGCTACGATGACGATTCCAACCGTACGCCTCGCGACTGCGCGCGAGCGATGGAGAAGGGCCAGACACGCCAATGGCCAAAGCAAGTAGAACTGCTCCTCGACTGCCAGGCTCCACGCATGCGCGATCGACGTCGTCGGATGCCCGAGAAAAGCATTGTAATAGTTGACGAGGTAGGTGAAGGCGACCGAGATCAGGCCAAGCGACCAGCGATGCCCCCGTGCGGTGTCGAGCGCCAGAGAAAAGAGGATGAACATGTAGTAGGCTGGGAAAATTCGGAGCGCACGTCTCGTGTAGAACGCACGTATCGATATCGATCCGGTCGAGGCGAACTCCCGCAGCAGCAACCACGTAATGAGGAAGCCGGACAGTACGAAGAAGAGCGTGACGCCCAGGTCGCCGGGAATTCCCTGGATCAATTCGGCGTGGTAGGCAATGACGATGAATACGGCGACGGCGCGAAGACCGTCGAGCGCTGGAAGGTGGCGTGCACGTGCGACGAGCGGCGTCACCGGCAAACGCCGGCGGCGATCATCCTACGCACGCTATTTGATGAGAATTGCGGCATCGACGTTCCGCAACTTCACGCTCGTCACGGAAGCTCCGAGTGTCCCGTCGCGGTGGAGCAACCGCATCGGCTTTGGCAGGGGGACTTCGATCGCGGTGTCATCGCCGTAGACGGTCGTTCGCCAATCCACGGCCGGTCGCACGAGCACGAGTGCGCGCTCGAATTCCCGCGCGTAGATCCGATATTGCTGACCCTTCGGATCGGCTCCCCTAGCGATGATGTGTCTCGCCTGCACAGGATGTCCAACATCCACCTCCACCGCGCTCGCCCACGCTTTGTCCGGGCGAATATTCCAGAAATTCTGCTGATCGAATGAGAGCTGCTGGGGATCATCGCCCACCGCCATGTAGTAGCTCGCGAGCTGCGACATTTGCCCGCGCTCCGTAGGCGAGCTGTAGAGCCCTCCATCAAAGCTGGGATGCTTGTGCGTGACGCCGGCCCATTCGGAATACGAGATCGCCGTCACGAACTCCGTATAGACACCACTTGCCAGCAGATGGTCGATCTGCGTCCAGCGGCCCTCGGTTCGATCGCTAAATGGATAATTCGTTCGCTCGAGCTGTGCGCCGCCACCCGCCACGACAATCGCCGAATCCGTTGGTGTCCAGTATTCCGCGATGTTGATCAGTAGTATGCGGGGAGCAATCGCCGCGTGAATGTGCGCGATCATCGCTGCTTCCGACGCGAGATACGCCGCGCCGGTCGCGAATTCGTCCGTCGGCTTAATCGCGCCGTACATCGGGCCCCCGAATTCATCGAGAAATACGCCTGCGTGTCCCTCCGCGATGCGCACGAAACGGTCAGCCTGGTACGCGCGCGAGCCTGCGTCGTCGGGATTGATGAGCCACCGATATGACTCATTTTTGAACGCTACTCGATGAGTCGAATCGTGACCACCTCGATGCAGATACGCGGATTCGTAATCGTACTTGAGATGCGACGCATACCAGTGAATCATGTCGGCTGTAAAGGCCGTCGTCAGACTGGCGTCGGATTTTCCGGACGGACTCTGCACGACCTCGTACTGCAACGCGTATGGGAAGTATCGAACCGTGGGATTCACATTCTTCCACGCCGCCGCCGGCCCCGACATTATCGCATCCACTCGCGGGCCGAGGAAGGCGATCGTCGCGTCGCGGTCAGATGGAGACGCATAGGTGGAATAGAAATCCGTGTAAAACACGCTAATGTGCGAGTAGTGCGGAGATCGAGCCGTCCCGCTTCTCGCCAGCGCCCTCGACGCCACCACATTGGTGTGCTCGAGCTGCCCTCCATCGGCGTGATCTTTCACGGTGCCCGCGGAGGAGGACGAATACACGCTCACCTGTGTCGACGCCACGTTCGGACCGATCCTTCCGCTCACTCCGGTCACGCCGGCGCCGGCGGCGGTGATGACTCCATCGGCATCGACACGGGCGATCGCAGGATTGTCACTAGACCAAGCAACGGCACGCTGAACAACGTGACCGGCGGAGTCAAGAACGGTCGCCCGAACGGTGGTCGATTGCCCCACTTCGAGCGAACGACGTGCGGAGTCGATCACGATCGTCCGCGGCTGTTGTGCGGAGACGGGAGCACAGGTGAAAAGCGTGCTTACTGTCACAAGCGCGACGAGACGATTCGCGGTGCATGCAACCGATCCGGCGATGTACCTCCGCAAAGTAGCGCCCCGTATCTTCAATGCGATTCTTGCGAGTTGCCTTACCAGCCGCTGCGCCGGAACAGCATCACCGGAACCGTCTTCGCCATGATCTTCAAATCTTCCGCCAGGCACTGGCGCTCGAGATACTCGAGGTCGTAGCGGATCTTCGTTCGCACATCGTCGATCGACGTGTCGTACGCATGGTTGATCTGCGCCCATCCGGTGATGCCGGGGCGGGTGCGCTGGCGGAGCCTGTAGTCCGGAAGATCCTCGCGCAGGCGAACGAAGATGCTCGGACGCTCCGGGCGCGGACCAACGATGTTCATGTCGCCTCGGATCACGTTCCACAGTTGCGGCAGCTCATCGAGGCGGGTGCGACGGAGAATGCGGCCGAGCTTGGTCACGCGTGGATCGTTGCGCGTGGCCCATACTGCGCCCGAATTTCGCTCCGCGTCCGCGCGCATCGTGCGGAACTTGTAGATCGTGAAGATTATCCCGCCTTGGTCCTGCTTCCGATTGCTGTACAGCGCATCGATCACGTGGCGGCGCCGATCGAGCCCGACGCGCGTCTGCGAGTACACCGCCGGACCGCGCGACGTGAGCTTGACAGCGATCGCGACGAGCACGATCACGGGTGACAGCGCGACGAGCGACAGCGATGCCAGCGCGACGTTCACGCAGCGATTCGCGATCTCCGAGCGCTCGGCCTCGACGATCGTAGGCGCCTGGGGCGTGATACGCCGGTCGGCGCGACGCGACGTCTCGATCCCCATCTGCGAATCCGCGGCGGGCGCGGAGGGCGCGACGATGCGCGACGCTCCGCTCCGACGACGAATCGGAGCGCGCTCAACCGTCGGCTGATCGATGACCTGCGGGATACTCCACACTTTTGCTGCTCCTTCGCTACGTCCGTTACTCAATGGCGCCTCAATACGACAATCGTGCTAATGAGTCCGGCGCTGATGCCGACGATCGAGGCAATCAACCCCCAGTTCGTCTTGTGTCGTTCGCCAATGAGAATCTGATCACCAGGTCTGATATTGAGCTGGTCGAGCGTTGCTCCCTTTGCAACTTCCTGTCCGAGAAGCGTCGACGAGTAAACGACATCGTTGCCGCGCTTCACCTGCGTCCGGTCTACATCCGCATTACTCGTCGGCCCGCCCGCCATCATGATCGCATCCGCGAGCGCGAGATCCGCCGGCAACTGATAGAAGCCCGGCTTGCTCACCGCGCCCATCACCGCCACGCGCACGAGCGACGTCGTCTGCACATCGGGCCGCTTGATATAGCGCGTCAGCTGCGCCGTCAGATAATCCTGGAGCTCCGAGCGAAGCACGCCCTGCAGCGAGATGTCCGGAATGTTCGGAAGCCGGATCATTCTTCCCGCGCGTACAGTGACCGTGTCGCTGATCGTCGAGTCGGTGCGAATCGAGACGTAGACGCGATCCCCGACATCGAAATCACCATCACGAAGGCGAGCGCGAATCGTTGCCGCCTGCATCATCTTCTGCGACTTCGTCGCCTGATCCGTGGAAGCATTCGCTTCCTGATCCGTGTTGACCGCCATCTCCTGCAGCTGCGTCCTCGTGGCTTCCGCATGCGGCGAGTCGCTCGCAGGAAGGAGCTTCGACTGTACCGGCGGCGCCGAGTGGTGGCAGGCGCTGATGCCGATTGCCAGCATGGAGACGGTCAGGACTCCGCGTGCCGAACTTTGCAGCCGGTCGAGGCTGTAACGAAATGAAGTGCGCATGTACCCGGTGATCATTGCACCAGCCGTGCTAGAGGTGAGAAGAATGCCATGAACGGATAAATCTTTACGGCTTGGTGACTTGGGAGGCGAACCCAACCGCATCAAAGAGCACGGACGGTGCCAGCTGTGGCCTCCCCTCTACAATAGCGTTCGCGCTGGTCACGTTGCGAATGTAAGCAGATTACGTGGGTGGAAAGAAATGAATCACATATGCTTGCGACACTCTGTGATCCGCGTTTCATTAGCGGTGTGATACACGTCGCATACGTCGCGTCTCACCATTACATCGGTCATGTAGCGCGCGTGCCCCATGAAAGCGTCTGCCTGTGTTGATGAACTTTCTCTAAGAGGCACTAAATCAATGCGTTAGGAGACGTGCGCGCGTGGCGCATACTACGTGCAGGGCGTGCCGCTGCGTCGCAACGCGAGGATGGCCGCTGCGCCGCACCGCTCCAGCAACCCGGAAGTGCATGACGGAAGCCGGTCTCACACCACGACCTCCTCTCATTCTGCTCGCTAACGAGCATGAATGGGCCGCGCGTTCCCTGGAGACGATCCTCGGACCGCACGGCTTCGCAGTCCTGCGCGCATACACCGGTCGCCAGCTCCTCGGTCTCGTGCGTAGCGCGCAGCCCGATCTCATCATGGTCGACGTTCGGCTTCCCGACATGCGCGGCGTCGATGTCTGCCGCGCGCTTCGCGACGATCCGCACTTTCCGGAGGAGACGCCGATCATCTTCACGAGCTCCGGCACCCCCGAGCGCGAAGAGCGCCTCGAGGCATTCAAGGCCGGTGCGTGGGAGATCGTCAGTCAACCGCTCGACTCCGAGATGCTGCTGCTCAAGCTCGATGCGTTCATGCGTGGCAAGCGCGCCGTGGATCGACTCCGTGATGAGAGTCTGCTCGACCAGGCGACGGGGTTGTACAACATGCAGGGGATGGTTCGCCGCGCACGCGAGATGTCTGCCGATGCGCAGCGTCTCCACGCGCCGATCTCCTGCGTCGCGTTCACTCCCGTCGCCACCACGGACACCGAGCCTACGCCTGCCGCGATCACCGAGATCATGATCGAGCGGCTCGGCGCCATCGTGCGTCGTACGGGACGCGCGTCGGATGCGATCGGACGCCTCGGCCCCGCGGAGTTTGCGATCATCGCGCCGGCCACCGAAGAGCCGGGCGCGATTCGCATGATGGAACGCCTCGAATCGCAGCTCTCCGACATGCTCACGCACCCTGCCGGCATCGCGCAGCGCGTGGAGCTGCGTGCGGGCTACTGCTCCGTCGCGGATGGGGCGCGGTCGGCCATCGATGCGGTGGAGATGCTGCTGCGCGCGAACTCGGCGCTGCGTGCCGTTCGGAACGCCGAGCGCGGCAACGAGCTCCGCGCCTACGACAGCTCGTCGCTCAGGTTCGCCCAGTAAGCTCGCCGACCTGCGGCGAGGTACGCGGCAGATCGTCGTCCTCGCTCGTGGTGTATCCGTACAGGTACGAGTAGTACTTGTATTCACCCTGTGCGCGGATGTCGTTAAGCACTGCACCCAGCATCCGCACCGGTAGCCGATCGAGCAGCTTCAGCTTGTTCTCGGCCATCTTCCGATCGGTCGCGCCCGTACGCAGCACGATCAACATGTTCTGCGTCGCCGCGGCGAGCACGAACGGATCGACGCCGGCGCCGAGCGGCGGGCTGTCGACCACGACGACGTCGTAGCGGCGGCGAAGCTCGGCGATGAACTGCGACATCGCCTGCGAGTGCAGCAGCTCCGGACCGCGATGGCGGCGCGTGCCGCACGGGATGAGCGTGAGACGGTCGTGCGTGGTGGTGCGGAGAATCGCCTCGAACGGCGCGTCGCCGCCGAGGAGATCGAGAAGTCCAGGACGACGGTTCGCTCCGAACATCGCGTGCAGCTGACCGCGACGCGTGTCGCCGTCGACGAGCACCGTGCGGTAGCCCGCCTCGGCGAACGAGAGCGCGAGATTCGAGCAGACGAGCGACTTCCCATCGCCGGCGCCCGGGCTCGAAACCGTGAGCATCGCCGAGCCGCTCGCGTCGTACTGATTCGTGATCGCCATGCGGATCGTGCGGAACGACTCGATCACTTGCGCGGCTTCCTCGGGATCGGGATCGCCGGCGCGTGAGCGCTTGATCGTCGGCACGGCGCCGAGGATCGAGAGGCCGAGCTCGCGCGTGACCTGCTCCGAATAGCGGAGGCGTGGATCGGTGTGATCGAGCAGCAGCGCGAGACCCACCGATGCGCCGAAGCTCACCATGAGCGCGAGCAGGAGGATCGTCGGCGCGGTGTTCGTCGTGGGCGCGAGCGGCGCGACGGCGGTGTCGAGGATGCTGACGTCGGGAGTCGCGCCCGCCTCCGCGAGCTTCGTTTCGGCATACCGCTGCTGCAACATCGAGTAGAGCGACGAGCGCGAGACGACATCGCGCTGCAGACGCATCGTCTCGATCGTGCGCGTCGGGATGTTCTGCAACTCGGTGGACGCGCTCGCCATCTGGTGATTGAGGTCGGTGCCGCGCGCCTGCAGCTCACCGATCAGCTGTTTGAGCACCTGCGGCAGCGTCTGTGTGCGGAGCGCCTGCACGGAGAGGCGAAGGTCCTGCACGATGCGATGCTCGTCGGTGTAGCTCTCGCGCGCGGCGCGGAGAGCAGCCTCGCGCTTGCTGAGATCCTGGAGCGTGGCCTGCAGTGCGGGCGATGACTGCGCTGACGGAATGCCGATGAACGCGTCCGCCGTGATGCTGTTCGGATCGCGCGCGAGAATCTGCAGCATCTGAATGTCGTGCTGGATCGTCAGGTACTGCGCCTTCTGTCCGAAGTAGTTGCCGATCATCGGATCGCCACCACCGCCACCACCGCCGCCGCCGGCGCCCATTCCCGTTGCGGGCGCGGCGATCAGCGCTTCCGACGGAAGTGTGATGGTGTTCTTCCGGAAGTTCTCGAGCGACGTCTCGGCCGAGCGTAGCGCCTTCGACGCGGTGTCGAGCTGGTCGGCGAGCGCCTTCGATTCCTCGGTGAGATTGCGGCGCTTGAGATCACCCGCCGTGCTCACGAACTCGCGCATGATGCCGTTGAGTATCATCGCCGTGCGCTGTGGATCCGCACCGCCGAGCGAGAGGTTGATGAACTGGCTGTTCTGCGGCAGCGTGACTTCCACTCGCGAGATCAGCGCGGTCGAGACGACGCGCGGATTGTTGACGGTGAAGGGGACCTTGCGGGACGGCCCGAGAATGAGCGCCGACGGCTTCCATCCGAAGCCGACCGTGCGGCCGACGGAGTCGCCGGGCACGCCGCGTTCGACGATCGTCTTTCCCTGGTTCGTCGACAGCGTGTAGTGCGCGTTCGCGGCGTCCGTCGCGAGCGTGTAGTTGCCAGGCTTCAGCCCCGGACGCGGCTGAAAGCCGGCGAATACCGAGGAGTCGCGCGGGTACTGTGGCCACATGTACAGCGATAATCTGCGAACGACGTTGTCCATGATCGACGAGCTCTTGATCAGATCCGCCCACGCGCCCGGTGTCACGAGCGCCTGTCCCTCGATGGGGCCCTGCGTGCCCATGCCCTGCCCCTTCAAATCCGTGGAGATCCAGATCTTCCCAGTCGTCTGGTACGCCGGCGTCATGAACTGCGTGACGCCGAAACCGATTCCGGTGCCAGCGACGACGACCAGCAGGATCAGCCACTTGTAGCGCTTGAGCGCCGAGAAGTAGCGAGACCACGAAATTCCCGGCTCATCCAGCGCAGACTGTTGCGCCCAGGACGGCTGATAGTTCTGCCCGTACGCGACCGAGGTGGGGTCGCGATTGGGCTCGACCGGAAGGTTCGACGGAAATTGCGGAGCAGTCATCGACGATTTTGCTGAGTAGGAAGTCGCGCGGCCAATATGTGCGTTGAGCTTCGAGTCCAGTCAACAGGCTATACGCCGGACAAGACTCTCTCAGGGGGCGGGGATGCAATATCAGGCCCAGTGAAGGGCTTGCCCGAACCCCTCAAACGACGCCCAAACGACGCTGCGAATGGTGAACCGACACGAATAGTAGCGATCGGATGACCTTTTTGCGCGCCCGCAGTGGCGCCGCTGCGGCAGGTGGTGTAGTATGACTGCCAGCCGCGCTGTAGTTGCACAGCGACAAAGCTGTGGCGACTCTGGAACATTTTATTGCTGTAAAATAAGGGTTCGATGTGGCCGAGCGACAGAAATCGCGATATGTGGCGTTAAGCACGCACATAATGTGACGCATGGCCGCACGAGACCATCCTAATAGGGAAAAGCTGCACTCCCGTTTTGTTCGCGCGCGAGGAGAAAGACAATGACGGTTCCATTGCTACCCGGCGCACCGATGGATGTGGCGGCCCCTTCGTCGCGCGTCGGACGCGATCCGCTCGCGATTCCAGCGGCGGTGAAGGCCGACATCCGCATCCTCGTCGTCGACGACGATCGGACCCTGCGCGAGGGGTGCGCGAGCGTGCTCGAGCTCGACGGCTACAACGTCACCTTCGTTGGCCGCGGAGACGAGGCACTGGAGGTCGTCCGCCGGCGGAAGTTCGACATCGTGCTGGTCGACCTCTACCTGCAGCCGATCTCCGGGCTCGACATCCTCAAGGCCACGCTCGAGACGCATCGCGAGACGATCGTCGTCGTCATGACCGGGAATCCGAGCGTCTCCTCGAGCATCGAGGCGCTCCGCGCCGGCGCGTGGGACTACTTGCCGAAGCCGTTCTCCGCGACGCATCTCCAGGTGCTCGTTGGTCGCGCCTCGCACGCCGTGATGGTGACGCGCGAGACGAAGGCGCTCCGCCAGCAGCTCACGCAGCAGAACGGCAACAGCGACAAGATCACCCTGCTCGGCGTCGCCCCCGCGTTTCGCAAGGCCGTCGAACTCGCGCGGAAGGTCGCGCCTACCGATGCGTCGGTCATGATCACGGGCGAGAGCGGCACGGGAAAGGAGGTGATCGCGCAGTTCATCCATCATCACAGCCGGCGCGCGAGCCGCAAGCTCGTGCCGATCAACTGCGCCGCGCTGCCGGAGCCACTGCTCGAGAGCGAAATGTTCGGGCATCGCAAGGGCGCCTTCACCGGCGCGGACCGCGACAAGCCGGGGCTTCTCGAGACCGCGAATGGCGGAACGCTCTTCCTCGATGAGCTCACGGAGATGTCGCATCCGATTCAGGCGAAGCTCCTGCGCGTGCTGCAGGACGGCGTCGTGCGCCGCGTCGGCAGCGAGCAGCAGGATGCGACGGTCGACGTGCGCTTCGTGTCGGCGACCAATCGCGATCCGCAGGAAGCGGTGAATGCGGGGATTCTGCGCGAGGATCTCTTCTATCGTCTGCGCGTCGTGCCGATCAAGCTGCCGCCGCTGCGCGAGCGACACGAGGACATCCCGCTGCTCGCCAACCACTTCCTGGCGTACTACTGGGAGCGGCACCGGGAGACGAGCGACATTTTGCCGAAGCTCACCGAGAACAGCATGGAGTTTCTGCGCACGCGGCAGTGGCGCGGCAACGTGCGCGAGCTGCAGAACGTCATCGAGCACGTGGCGGTGCTGGCCGAGCCGGGGCAGCCGATCCAGCCGCAGGACATTCCCGCGTACGAGGATGGAAATTCCTCGCCCGCGCGCACGTCGATGTCCGGCGCGATCATGGACGAGCCGTATCACGCCGCGAAGGACAAGCTGATCGCGGAGTTCGAACGCGAGTATCTTGCGCGCCTCTCCGCGCGCGCGGGCGGCAACATGTCGCGCGCGGCGCGTCTCGCGAACATCGACCGCACCACACTCTATCGTCTGATGGAGAAGCACAACGTTCGCCGTGACGAGCTCACCGGAATTCGCGAGTGATTGCTGGCGCACGTCGCGGGGTACGGTCA
>JBDTJH010000209.1:0-6047 GCA_039935955.1 Gemmatimonadaceae bacterium | reverse complement strand
GGTGATGGAGATGGACCCGGTGCCGTTGTTCATCATGTATCAGTAGGGAATGGCGCTTCGACGCGCGGTGAAACTAATTCCGCACATCTCCTCGTCAGGGAGTAAAAACGAGCTCGCGATGACAGGTCCCTTCTGCAGCGCAATGGCCCACGTCGTCGTGGCGATGTCGTCTGCGAGTGACGCGAGCTGATTCTGCACGGCGATGACGGTGTAGCCGGCCTTCTCGAGCAGCGCGATCACGTGTTGCCAGGAGGCGTCGTCTTCCCGTGCGCCGTGCACGAGGACGATCGCGGGCTTGTCGCCTTTGCGCTCGATCTTCGGTGAGCGGGTTGCGGCCTGCTGGGCTTCGAGCGATGCGCCGCCGAGTGTGATCGCGCCGAGCGTCAGCGCGGTGAGCGCGGCCTTGGTGGTCTTCATGTGGTTGGTCTCCTGATCGCAAGTGTGTCATGCGCGGACCGCGGACTGTGCGCGGGCGCTGCGAGGAGATTACTCATGACAGTGATCGGAGAACATCGTTAGAGCGGGGTATCTTTGGCTAAGCATTTTGGTGCGCATCATGGTCGACGATCGTGGTCAGCGTCCCGTGTGCTCCCACGCGCGCATCACCGAGTCGCGCGGAAGCGGGTAGAATCGCGGTGACTCACCGATGCGTGTCGACGCGGGGCGGAGCAGATAGACCGGACGGTCGGGATGCGCACGAATGAGCACCGAATCACGTTCGCCCAAATCGCGCGCGTAGATGTTGTCGCCACCGTGCTCGAGCAGCAGCGGCGGGAGCAGCGTGAAGCCCTCGCGGTCGGCGATAATGCGCGCTTTGCAACTCGCCGAGTAATCGGCTCCCGGCATGAACCGCTCACTCGTATCCGGCGAGAATGGCGACGCAATCAGCCGGCTGGAGTCGCCGAGGAGAGGCTGCAGGCGCGCGACCGCAGCCGCGCCTCGTGCGGAATCCGCCTCGAGCGAGTCGAGCCGTTCTGCGAGCATGCAGGCATCCACGCTGCGATAGACGAGCTCCGATTCGCTGCGCGATACTCCGATCGCCCACAGCCGGGCCAGATTCTGTGCGCCCCAGCTCACACGCACGAGCACCAGTGCGTGCGCCACTCCTGCGGATGCTGCCGCGCTGTCGGCGTCCCAGCGCATGGTGATCTCCGAGTTGCGATACCGTCTCGCACGCAGCGGGATGAGCGTCGTCACCGCAAGGAGCGCCGCGCACGCGCCGCCGTATACCGTGGCGCGATATGGCAATCCCGCGCCCAGCCGCTCGCGCACCAGGGGGAAGACGCGAGCCGTGAATAGTGCGAGCGCCGGCAACAACGGGTACACGTAGCGCGGGCCGAGGTAGAAGCCATCGGCCCAGAAGGAGAAGTACAGAGCGAGGAGAATGCCGCCGCTTACGACGAGATACCTGTCCAACGCGTGAAACCGCCGCGTGAGTGCGAGCGATGCGATCGCGGGAAGCAGCGACGGCATGGGCGATTCGAAGAGATAGCTCTGAAGTTGGAGCAGGTAGAGATTGATCAGCTCCAATCCTCGCGCGGGCGTGTGCGCCATTCGCCCCGGCGCGGAATGAAAGCCGAGCCCGTTGTTTTTTCCCCAGAGCAGCTCGTATCCGAGGAGTGTGGCGCTACCGGTCGTCTGCCGGTTCACCCACATCAGCAGCGCGAGCGGCGCGGCGACGCCGAGCGCAGCAGCGAGCGCATCGTCCCAGCGCCGCGGATTCTTCAGCGCGCGCACGAGGAACCATGCACCGGCCGGCAGCGCAAACGCGAGAGCATCGGCGGGCCGTATCGTCGCCGCGCATCCGAATGCCAGGCCACAGAGGAGCGAGAGTGCCGGGCGCGGCGCGGTCGAGGTGAGCACGTGCGCCAGTGCCGCCATGGCGATCGTGATCCACATGAGCGCAGAGACCTCGTTCATGTGCGAGCCTGACATGAAGAGCATGAATGGAGCGAACGCGAAGAGGATCATGGCTCCGATCACCACGCCCGGCCGCGGCTCCGCCACACGAGCGAAGATCGCAAAGGCGAAGACGGCGATTGCGCCGCAGATCGGATCCACGAGCCAGGTGGCGCCGAGCAGCACTCCGGGAACGAGCATCGCCGGACCGCCGGCCGGAAAGTGCGCGAAATGACGGCCCTGGAAATCGGCAACGAGCATCGATGAGAAGAACTCGGGGTGCGGAGCCACATGCTGCCACAACCTGCCCCGAGCGAAGATCTGTGCTTGCAGCACCTCGGTGAGCTCATCGATCAACAGTGGGCGGCCGCTGAAAACCCATTGTGCCACCAGCACGTAAGCTGCGAGCGCCGACAGCGCAAGCGCGAGCGCGAAGCGATTCGGATGATCGTGGTAAAGCTCGACCAGGCCGTCGAGCGCACCCTCGCGCCAGAGGAATGCAAGCCGTCGCGAGAGGATGGCGAGCACGATGCCCGTCCCGGCGACGATCGTGGTGCCAGTGACCCAGCCGCTCGCGACCGCCCCATACCACGGCGCGTCGTGGCCACCGCGAATCCAGTTCGCGATCGGAAGAAATCCGAGGGCGGCCAGAATAATGGCGGTGAGTATCGGCGTGAGCGACAGGTCGCTGCGGGACGGTTCGGGAGGCGAGAAGCGCATGATCTATAGACAGTTGTTGCGGGAGACATGTCACGCGGATGCGCGCGGCGCAATCGAGGCGTTGGGATCGCTCCCGCGCGGGCAGCGCTCGGCAGTCAGTCTAGACGGGAACAGAAGTGGTCTCGCGGCGCGATGCCTCCGCGCGAACTCGCGCGATGACGTAGACTCGCGCGCACGCGCATACCCTCGCGCATGCTCGCCGCCATCCACTCCGCCGCCGTCCTCGGCATCGAAGCCTACGATGTGACCGTCGAGGTCGATGCGGCGCAGGGGCTGCCGCAGTGGACCATCGTGGGGCTTCCCGCCGGCGCGGTGAAGGAGAGCCGAGAGCGCGTCGGCGCGGCGCTCGTGAATTCGGGGTTCGTGGTGCCGCCGAAGCGCTTCACGATCAACCTCGCGCCGGCAGACGTCCGGAAGGAAGGATCCGCCTTCGACCTTCCGATCGCGCTCGGCATCCTCGTCGCCACCGGGCAGCTGCGCCCCGAATCGGTCGCGAGCATCGTTGCCGTGGGCGAGCTCGGGCTCGACGGCTCACTGCGCTCGATGCGCGGCGCGCTTCCGGTCTCGCGCCGAGTCGCGCAGCTCGGTGGTGCGCCCGCGCGGACACTCGTGCTCCCTCCGGCGAACGTGTGCGAGGCAGCACTGGTCGGCGCGACGGCGCTCGCGGCGCCGGCGTCGCTGCGCGATCTCGTCGCTGCGCTGCGCCAGGATGCGCTCGCGCGCGCGGAGCCGTCGCCTCGCACACCCGCATGCGCGCGCGAGGCACTCGACTTCGCGGATGTCGTCGGGCAGGAGACGGCGAAGCGCGCGCTCGAGATCGCGGCCGCGGGCGGACACAACGTCGTCATGGTAGGTCCGCCCGGTGCAGGAAAGACGATGCTCGCGCGGCGGCTGCCGAGTATTCTGCCGGCGCTCACGGAGTCGGAGGCGCTCGACGTCACCGCGATCCACTCGGTGGCGGGTGTGCTCGCGCCCGGCGATCCACGCGTCGTCGCGCGTCCGTTTCGCGCGCCGCACCACACGATCTCGGACGCGGGGCTGATCGGTGGCGGCAATCCGCCGCGACCAGGCGAGGTGAGTCTCGCGCACCACGGAATTCTCTTCCTCGACGAGCTCCTGGAATTCCGCCGGCACGTCGTCGAGTCGCTCCGACAGCCGATGGAGGACGGTCGCGTCGTCATCGCGCGCGCGGCGCTCGCAATCGCGTTTCCGGCGCGCTTCACGCTGGTCGGCGCGATGAATCCCTGTCCGTGCGGCACCGCGGGCGACGGTGCGCACGCGTGCTCGTGCGCGGCGGCCGAGATCGCGAAGTATCGCGCGCGACTCTCGGGCCCGATGCGCGATCGCGTGGACATGCACGTGCCCGTTGGCGCGCTGGCGCTCACGGCGCTCGCCGCGGGCGGCGAAGGGGAACGCTCGGACAGTATTCGCGCGCGCGTCGAGCTCGCGCGCGCCAGACAGCACGCGCGCTACGCTGCTGGAAGCGAGGTCAACGTGAACGCGCACGTGCCGGCGCGCGCGCTCCAGTCGCTGGGTGCGCTCTCCACCGACGCGCGCGCGCTACTCACGAGTGCGGCCGAGCGGCTCGGACTCACCGCGCGCGGCTACCACCGCGTGCTGCGCGTGGCGCGCACCATCGCCGATCTCGATGCTTCGCGCGGCGTCGACGTGCCGCATGTGGCCGAGGCGCTGCGATATCGAACGACTGGGGAGAGCTAGTTCGGCGCACCCGCTCTTTGCGCTTCGGCGCCAGTTGCGTCACATTCGTGCTCGCCGGCCGCACTCGTAGCTCAGCGCGCCGCGCTCCCACAGTTCCGCGACTTCCCATTCGGAGCACCGTATGTCGTCGACTCTCCGCTCGCTCGCCGCGCTCTCCCTCCTTACCGTCGCGGCGCCGCTCGCCGCGCAGGTCACCGTCATCAAGGCGGGGAAGCTCGTCGATACCGAGAAGGGAACCGTCGCGACGAATCAGCTCATCATCGTGCGCGATGGGAAGGTCGAGGCGGTCGGTCCGTCGCTCGCGATTCCGTCCGGCGCGAAGGTCATCGATCTCTCGACCATGACTGTGTTGCCCGGGCTCATCGACAGCCACACGCACGAAGCCGACGGCGTGCTCCCCGGGGACAACGGCGACCCACGGGCGGTACTCTTCCACACGTCGACCGAGGTCGCGCTCGCCGCGATTCCGAATGTGAAGGCGACGCTCATGGCCGGCTTCACCACCGTGCGCGACCTCGGCACCTACCGCGCGCTCAACGATGTGGCGCTGCGCGATGCGATCGCGCGCGGCGACATCCCGGGGCCGCGCATGTACGTCGCCGGCGCGTACATCACGATCACCGGCGGCGCCGGCGCGATGACGGGCATCTCGCCGGACGTGATTCTCCCGTGGGACCTGAAGTTCGGCGAGGCGAATAGCCCCGACGAGGTGCGGCAGAAGGTGCGTCTGCTCGCCGCGCAGGGAGTCAACGTCATCAAGGTGCTGTCCACCGGCGCGGTGCTCACGCACGGAAGCAACACGAAGTCGCAGGAGTTCACGCCGGCGGAGCTCACCGCCGCCGTCGAGGAGGCGCACAACTTCGGCCTCAAGGTCGCCGCGCATGCACATGGCGCCGAGGGCATCAAGAATGCAATCCGCGCGGGCGTCGCGTCCATCGAGCACGGCACCTACATGGATGACGAAGCCATCCGCATGATGAAGGAGCGCGGCACCTTCTATTCGGCCACCCTCGACGTGCACGACTGCATCGTCGCCAAGCCGAATCAGCCGGCGGACTTCCTCGCGCACAACAAGGGGATTGCGGAGACACACTACAATGCGTTCAGGAAGGCGGTGCAGGCGGGAGTGAAGATCGCCTTCTCCACGGACGTGCCGGTGTGCCCGTACAAAGATGCCGCCAAGGAGTTCGCCTACATGGTGAAGTACGGGATGACGCCGATGCAGGCGATTCAGGCGGCCACGATGGGTGGCGCGGAGCTGATCGGCGTGCTCGACCAGGTCGGCTCGATCAGCAAGGGCAAATTCGCAGACATCATCGCGACGAACGGCGATCCGACGAAGGATGTCACGCAGCTCGAGCACGTGCAGTTCGTGATGAAGGACGGCAAGGTGTATAAGACGTCGGACGCGGGGGCGCCGGTTACGAATTGACGGCGCGCTGCATCTTGTTACGCGCCGGTAGCGCCGACGGCGGCATGGAAATCTCATTGGGACGTGAGCGAACGCCTTCGCGCGAGCGGGTAATATAGGAAAGTCCCGTTCGCCTCCCCGGCTCTCGCTCACCCCGGATTTTGCCGTGCTGCTTCGCGCCTCTCTTCGTTCGCCTCAGCTGCTGCGCGCGTTGCGGCTTCCCGCGCTCCTCCTCGCTACGGGCGTTCTCGCTGCCGCGCATCGCGCCCACGATCCAGTCATCATCATCCCCGCCGCC
>JBDTJH010000208.1:0-20412 GCA_039935955.1 Gemmatimonadaceae bacterium | reverse complement strand
GGAGTCGCGCGCCTCGACGAGCGAGTTCGCTACTGGATAAATCACGGTGGGCTTGAGCGCACCCGTCACGAGTGGAACCGGCGGCAGCATCGAGGGGGTGGCGACGCTGGGAGATGGCGCCGAAGCGGGAGCGGTCGCGGCGGGTGGTCTGGCGGTTGCGCAGGCAGCGAGCAGCACAGCAACGCCGACGAGAGATAAACGCATTGAGTCCAACCTAACCGCGCATCTCGCGAGGCGGGAGCGGATTCGCAGCGCAAACGTGGCTCGAATGATGACGAGAACTCGATTCTGATGAGGAGGGCGGAAGCGGGCAATGACGGTTAAGTCGTTCTGAGCACTTGCTTTCATTGCTCTTCGGGTTGACCTCACCCTATATTCACGCGTCTTACCGGGGTATTCCCTGGAGGCCACACTTGATTGACTGTGCATTCTGCGGACGCTCGAACACAGCCGAGTCGCTGTACTGCATCGATTGCGGAAAACCGGTGGGCGGGGCGACTGATTCCGAGTCGTCGCGCGCCGCGTCGCCGCCCGGCGTCGCGATGCCATCGCTTGGCGCGCGATCCGCGCATCTGCATCGCTTCTCCCCGAGCATCGGCCGGCGCGCATCGAGCACCGCGCGCGCACTCGATTTTTCGCTCACGCCCCACACCCCCGTGTCCGGAGGAGAGACTGTGAGCTGCGCGTGGTGTGGCAGCATCATCGAGGCGGCACTTCCGTTCTGCGCACACTGCGGCCGGCGCACGGATGCGAAGCTCGCGACGGCGCAGTCCTGCGTGACGTGCGGCTCCGCCATTCGGCCGGAGCTCGACACCTTCTGCGCGACGTGCGGCACCTCCCTCCAGGAGAATGAGGAGGGTACGGCGGGCGCCCCCAGCCCCATCAAAATCGCCTCGAAGACGCTCCCCTTCACGGCGAAGCGCATCGACGTCACGGCGCGTATCTCGGTGCTCGACGAACAGGGCGAGCCCAAGCGCACCGTCGGCATGAGCGAGCCCGAGCTCACCGTCGGCCGCGGCGCGTGCGACCTCTCCTTCGAGGAGGATCAGTATCTGTCGCCGATCCACGCGCGCTTCGTCCTGCGCGAGGGCACGCTCTTCGTGCGCGATCTTGGCTCGTGCAATCGCACGTGGGTGTTCATCGACGCGCCGTATTCGCTCGCCGACACCGACGTCCTGCTCATCGGCTCCCAGATCCTCGAGTTCCAGCGCCTCGGAACTCCCGCCGCGCCGCGCGCCGATGCGGACGGCACGCGCCGCGTCGGCTCGCTCACGCCGACGCCGGACATCGCGCGCCTCTCACAGCTGCGCAGCGATGGCAGCGTGCGCGACAGCCAGTATCTCGCGCAGGGGCGTACGATCACGATCGGTCGCGACGCCGGCGACTGGACCTTTCCATACGACCAGACGATGAGCGGCCGCCACGCTGATCTGCGCGAGCTCGATGGCGCGTTCATCATCCACGATCTCGGCAGCCGCAACGGCGTCGGCGTCGCGGTTCGCGGCGAGCGCGCGCTCAAGGTCGGCCAGCGCGTGCTCCTCGGCGACCAAGTGCTCCGCGTGGAGAGTGTGTGAAGAGTTGTCCGAAGTGTGACAGAGAGTACGACGACGCAACGAAGTTCTGTCCCGCTGACGGCTCCACGCTCCGCTCCGCTGCCGGCGACGACATCATCGGATCGATCATCGCCGATCGCTACCACGTCATCCGCAAGCTCGGCGAGGGCGGGATGGGCCAGGTGTATCTGGCCGAGCACGTGAAGATGGGCCGCATGAGCGCGATCAAGGTGATGACCTCCGCGCTCGCGAACGATGTGGATGCCGTCGGCCGGTTCAATCGCGAGGCGGCCAACGCGAGCAAGATCTCGCACCCCAACATCGCCGCGATCTACGACTTCGGCGAAACGTCGGACGGTCTCATTTATCTCGCGATGGAGTTCGTCGAGGGCGAGTCGCTCACGAAGCTGTGCGAGGCGCTCGGCGCCCTTCCTGCGCCGCGCGCGGCAGAGATCGCGCGGCAGGTGGCGAGCGCGCTCGAGGCGGCACACGAGCGCGGGATCGTGCACCGCGATCTGAAGCCCGACAACATCATGATCTCGCGCGGCCGAGATGGCGCCGATCTGGTGAAGGTCGTCGACTTCGGCATCGCGAAGGCGGCCGAGGGCGCGGGGCAGAAGGTGACGCGCACGGGGCTCGTGGTGGGGACGCCGGAGTACATGTCGCCGGAGCAGCTCACGGGGGACACGCTCGACGGACGCAGCGACCTGTATGCGCTCGGTCTGGTGACGTTCAACATGCTGACGGGGATGCTGCCGTTCACTGGGCAGACGACGCAGGAGGCGCTGCTCAAGCGGCTCACGGATCGTCCGCTGTCGCTGGCAGAGGCGCGTACTGATCTGGTGTGGCCTGCGCCGCTGCAGGCGGTGCTGGATCGCGTGCTCTCGCGGCTGGCGGCGGACCGGTATCAGCACGCGAGCGAGTTCGGCGAGGCGATCGTGGCGGCGGTGCGAGGGATGAGTGCGGAGGAGGTGGAGCGGACGCGGACGCTGGTGATTCCGGCGACGGCGACTGGGGCGGCGACTGGCGCGGCGACGACGATGCCGCCCGCCGCACCGGTGGTCGCGCGGCCGCCCGCAACCGCGCGGGAGCGGTTCCTGTTCCCGGCGCTGCTGCTGGTGGCGCTGTTCGTCGCCGTGGGCGGCGCGATGTTCATGCGCTCACGCGCCACCGGAGCGAGCGTCGCGGTCGCGAGCGCGCCCCACATCGATTCGGCTGCGTCATCCGTGAGCACGGCCGCGCCCTCGGGGCCAGCCGCAAGCGCGGATAGCGGCGGCGACAAATCGGATAGCGGCAATCTCTCCAGCGCGAGTGGCGTCATGGGCGCGTCGGCCCCCAAGAGCGACTCCGTCGCGACGAACGTGGGGGTCGCGCCGCCTGCGGCTCCTGAGCCCACGGCCCTGCCGCCGGAGCCGGCCACGCCGCCGGCCGGTCGCAAAATGGGTAACCGGCTTCGCGATCGACGCGCCGCGGCAGCCGTTGGCCGCGCGCGCACCGAAACGCCTGCGAGCACCACGGCGCCGCCCACGGCACCGGTGACGCCGCCCGCTCCACCCGCATTCAGCACATCCTCCGCTCCGGCGAACGCCGAGCAGGCGCGGGAGCGAGTCGAGGCCGCCGGACGGATGGTCGATGCGGACAAGTCGGCAGAGGCGATGGCCGCCGTTCGCGGCGCGATGCCGATGCTCCCCACTCGCGATGACAGCGTCACCGCGCTTTACTACCTGTCGCGCGCTATGATCAAGCGTGCGGGAACGACCGGCAACGAAGCCTTACGCACGCGGGCCTGCTCCATTTTGAGCCTTATCACGAAAGCCACGTCCCATCCCAAGGCCGGCGAAATCCGGTCGTTCTCATCGCAAGAGTGCAAGTGAACGACATTTCGCATACCTTGTATCCGTGACCAGCGCGAACCCGCAACCCGACGCCGTGCCCGGTGATGTGATCGTGAACGTATTCGGCCGAACCGACGTCGGCCGCGTACGCGACCATAACGAGGACTCGTTCCTCGTCGCCGATCTCACGGCCGACAACGCTTCGCTGCAGCCCGAGGTGCGTACGCATCTCCTTGGCAGCAACGGCTCGCTCTTCATGGTGGCCGACGGACTCGGCGGCGCCGCGGCGGGCGAGGTCGCGAGCGAGCTCGCGATCCTCACCGTGCAGGCCGAGCTCCGCGCGCAGTGGCGCTCAGCCCCCGAGCGGAATGCGGAGGTCTTCGCGCGCGCCATCAAGTCGGCGGCCGAGGCGGCGAACGCGAAGATCTTCGCGTATGCAGTGGAGCATCCGGAGTCGCGCGGGCTCGGCACCACGGCGACGATCGCGGGGCTACTCGGCGACACGCTCTATCTCGCGCAGGTGGGCGATAGCCGCGCGTATCTCGTGCGCAACGGCGTCGCGCTGCAGATCACGAAGGACCAGTCGCTGATGCAGCGGCTGATCGAGGCGGGAGAGCTCACGCCGGAAGAGGCGGAGCGCAGCGAGCGTCGCAACATCATCCTCCAGGCGCTCGGCCCCGAGCCGACGGTGAAGATCGACCTCACCTATCAGAAGGTGCGGAAGGGCGACACGCTGGTGCTGTGCACCGACGGTCTGTCGGGGCTCGTGCGAAAGGACGAGATCGCCGAAATCCTCGAGGAGAGCAAGGGCGACCTGCTGACCGCGTGCAAGGAGCTAATCGATCGCGCGAACGAGAACGGCGGGCCGGACAACATCACGGTCATCGTGGCGCACTTCCAGGGAGAGGGACTGACGCCGGCGGAAGAGGAAGAGGCGGTGGGCCACGCCGTCTTTCCGCTGCCGGGATCACAGACGCCGGTGACGCCGCGGCATCGCTTCGTCGACGGACCGACGGCGCCCTTCCGCAGGCGCAATACGGGTGCGATGCCGGCCGAGGCGGACCCGGTGCCCGAGGTCGACACGTTCGCGCCGATCGCAGCGCCGCGCCCGATGAGCGCGAAGGGCCGCTCATTTCTGTTTCTGGTGGCGGGCGCGCTACTCGTGATCGCAGCGCTCCTGATCTACCGGATTTACAAGGACGGCGTGGTCCACGGCACGCAGCCGGATCCGTCACACCCGTCAGCAGCGGACAGCTCGATCAAGGCGTAGCGCCGCACTCGAGCCCCGAGCGCAAAGAGTTGAAGAACGATTGAACGGATAAGAGGCACGGATCAAAAGGATTTGCAGTCTCCGTTTGTTGTTCGCGCCTCTCTCCGTTTTTTCAACAGCTGAAAGTGCGAGCGAAACGGAATGAACGGACAACATCGGACAACTGCGACTGCATTGATGGCGCCTACTCGGCGAGCAGCGTTCTCGCGCGGCGAAGGTAAAGCACTCCGATGATCGCAACGATGGCAGCCGCGATCGCAAGCGTCCATTGCTGGAGGAGCAGCGTGCCGATCGTGATGTTGACGCCGAGGAGCGCCGCGACTCCCGCGAAGACGCGGCGGACGTCGCTCGCGAGATGTTGGCGAGGGGCGATTCCCGTGCGCGCGCGGACCGGGCCCCACGCGCCGCCCGGGCGCGCTCGCGTGTAGAAAGCGTCGAGCGTCTCGTCGCTCTCCGGCGGCGTCAGCCACATGACCGTGAGCCAGAGCAGCGTGACGACGGCCGCCATCCCCGTCTCACGAATTCCGAACTCGAGCGCCCGCAGCGACGGCACCGTGTAGATGATCGCGGCGACCAGCACGCTGCCGACGAGCGCGGCGATCTCCGCCCACACATTGATGCGCCACCAGAACCAGCGGAGAATGAGCACCGCACCGGTACCAGTGCCGAGCGCGATCAGCAGCCGGAAGGTCTCGCCAATGCTGTGCAGGTTGAAGGCGACGGCCGACGCGACCGCCGTGATGAGGAGCGACGCGATCCGCCCCGCCCAGACGAGCGAGCGCTCCGAGGCAGCCGGCGCGAGGAAGCGGCGATAGACATCGTTGACGAGATAGCTCGCGCCCCAGTTCACCTGCGCGCTCACCGATGACATGAACGCCGCCACGAGCGACGCAAAGACGAGCCCAAGCATCCCCGCGGGGAGATAGCGTTTCATCAGCATCGGATACGCCATCTCGCGATCCTCGAGATTCGGCAGCACGATCATCGCGATGAGCGCCGCGATGATCCACGGCCAGCATCGTATCACATAATTGATGATGTTGAACAGCCACGCCGCCTTCTCCGCATCCTTTTCGCTCGGCACCGACACCAGCCGCTGCACGAACTGCCCGCCGCCGTCGGCGCCCTTGTAGGCCCACCACTGGATCGAGACGTACGCGAGGAAGGTCGGTAGCGGGAGCAGCGCGCTGCCGAGCGATGGGAAGAACGCGAGGTGATCCCCCTTCCCCGCTGCGGCGAGCTTCGCGGGGAGCACCGCGATGCCACCGATCTCGTGCAGCGCGTACTTCGCGACGACGATGGCGCCGATGAGGGCGAGCGCGAGCTGGAAGAAGTCCGTGGTGACCACTCCCCAGAGCCCGCTGAACGCAGCGTATAGCAGCACGATCGCCGCGATGAGTACCACCGCGCGCACCTTCTGCGCATCACCGTCGAGGCCGAGCTGCGTCCAGATACCGAGGGCGTCCGCGACCTTCCGCATCGCCAGCATCCCGTACGCGATGCCGATTGCGTTGATCGGGAGCGCGAAGAGAAAGGCGCCGGTGCCACGCAGCACAGCCGCCGCCTTGCGGCCATAGCGAAGCTCGGTGAGCTCGTAGTCGGTGAGAATACCGGCACGTCGCCAGAGTCGCGCGAACAGGTAGATCATCGACACATGCGCGACGACGAACGACCACCACTCCCAGTTCCCGGCGATGCCGCGTCCGATCACGAGCCCGCTCACGTACAGCGGCGTGTCGACGCTGAAGGTGATCGCCGCCATCGAGGCGCCCGCGAGCCACCACGGGATCGTACGTCCGCCGACGAAGAAATCCTCGAGCGATCGCGATGCTAGGCGCGCGAGCCAGAGCCCGATCGCGAGCGTCGCGGTCATGTAGACCGCGACTACCGTCCAGTCGATCGGGCGCACGCTACCGCGCGCGCATGATCCAGCGGGCGGCGGCGCTCTGCATCGCCGCTTCCCCGCCCCACGCGCTGACGACCGAGCGCGCGAACGTCAGCTGCGATGCCAGCCGCGGATGACCGAACTGAATGACCGTCGCGTTCGGACGCGCGTCGCACGCCTCCTGCACGGCCGCGATCGCCGCGTCGCTGTAGCCGACGCGCTCCTTCCACGCGCGCGTCTCGCCGAAGAGCGCGACGACCGCGTCGTTCGTCGACGCCGGATCGAACTTCTCGAGCCGTCGCGCCTTCCAGCCGGCATCGAAGAGCGAGTCGAGCAGCGACTCCCGTGACGGCGGCGGATATGGGCCGCCGAGATCGTCGTCGACGATGACGACGTCGAGCGGAGCGTGCATCGCGGCCGGCGCACCGTGCACGATGTGAATCACGCGGTCCGCAAGCTGCGCGCCCCACAGCACGTCGGTGCCCGATGGACGGCGATACTCGTTCGGTGGCGACGACCACTGCGCCCACTTGAGCCGGCGGCGGATCGAGTTCTGAATGCGCCCCGCGTCGAGGCGGTGGAGCGTCACCGCGCGCTCGATCGCTGCGGCCACGGCCTCGATGTCCTTCGGATAGAGCAGCAGATCGCACCCCGCATCGAGTGCGCGGATCGCCGCCTCCTCCTCGCCATACTCGGCCACCGCGCCCTCCATGATCATCGCGTCGGTGACGATCAGCCCTTCGAAGCGCATCTGCTGGCGGAGCAGCCACTGCAGCATCTCGCGCGACATCGTCGCCGGCGCGCCGCTCGCGTCGAGCGCGGGATACGACACGTGCGCCGTCATGATTCCGGCGACGCCGGCTTCGATCGCCGCGCGGAACGGCGCGAGATCGTGCTCGACGAGCTCCGCGCGCGATGCCTCGACCACCGGCATCCCCGTGTGCGAGTCGGTATGCGTGCGCCCGTGCCCCGGAAAGTGCTTCGCGCATGCGAGCACGCCCTCCGCCTGGCACGCCTGGATCCACGCCTGCGCGAGCATCGCGACCTTGCGCGAGTCGCTTCCGAGCGAGCGCGTGCCGACGATCGGATTCTCGAGGACGATATCGAGATCGCAGACCGGCGCGAGATCCCAGTTGAGGCCGAGTGTGCGCGCCTCGCGCGCGGTGAGCCGCGCCGCGCGGCGCACCGCGTCGGGGTCATTGAGCGACGCGATGGCGGCGAGCGGCGGCAGCCCCGTCGCGCCGGAGAACTGCTGCCCCGCGCCGCGCTCGAGATCGGCAGCGATCAACAGCGGCACGCGCGAGCGCTGCCGCAGCTCCTTCGTGAGCGCGCGCACGCGCTCCTGGTCGCCGCCGAAGAGAATGAATCCTCCGACGCCGAGCGTGAGCCCCGTCTCGATCGCGTCGCGCTCGTGCTTGAAGCCGTGATTCGCATCCCAGCGAAGCGCGGGAAGGAGCAGCGCAGCAGAGGGATTCATGCGGGCGTCAGCTTCCCGAGCACGCGCGGGCCGCGAGCGCCGGTGGCCGCGGGGAGATTGCCAGCGCGTCGATCGAGGAAGAGTTGGCCGAGAAATGCGAAGGCAACCGCCTCCTTCGCATCGCCGTCGAAGAACAGCGAGTCGAATTGCTTCACCGGCAGCGGTGCGAGTGCAGCGGTAAGCGCATCGACCAGCGCCGGATTACGTGCACCCCCGCCGGCGATCACCACATCGCCAACCGGCGCCGTGATGAAGCGCGCATACGCATCCGCGATCGAACGCGCGGTGAATGCGATGGCCGTCGCGATCACATCCTCGTTCGTCGCCGCTACCCGCGCCTCGCCACACCGCTCGATGAAGCGCGCGATGTATGCGCGGTTGAACAACTCGCGTCCGGTCGACTTCGGCGGCGGCGACGCGAAGTACGGCTCCGCGAGCAACTCGCGCACGACGCTCTCGATCGCCGAGCCGCGCTTCGCGAGCATGCCGTCGACGTCGTACGCGAGCCCCGGCACGAGCGTACGCACGACGCCATCGATGATCGCGACGCCGGGCCCGGTGTCGAAGGCGACCACCGGCGCATCGACCCCGCGCGCCGGCACGACGCTGACGTTGGCGATGCCGCCGATGTTCTGAAGCGCGCGCCACGCGCCATCCGCGCCAAAGAGCAGTCGGTCCGCGATCGACACCAGCGGCGCGCCCTGACCGCCCGCGGCGACATCGCGCACGCGGAAGTCGGAGATGACGTCGAGCCCGGTACGCTCCGCGATCACCGCGCTCTGCCCGATCTGCCACGTCGCGTGCGGCGCGTCGTGCCAGATCGTGTGACCATGCGACGCGATCGCGCGCACGTTGCGCGGTGCGAGCCCCGTCTGCGCGATCACCGCGAGTGCCGCGTCGCCAAGCCACGCGCCGAGCTCGAAGTCGAGGCGGCCGAGATCGAGGAGCGACGCGCCATCCAGCGCACCAAGAAGTCGGTCACGCTGTGCGTGCGCGTACGGGCGCTCTTGATACGCGAGCAGCTCGGCGCTAGCCCGCGCGGGATCTCCGCCGAAGCGCACGGCCGCGGCCGAGATGCCATCCGCGGAGGTCCCGGACATGAGCCCTACCATCACGTCGCCCGACACGTCGCCGCTCGCGCGATCATCGCTCACTCGACCGGCGGCGGCGCATGCGCGATGACGCGGCGCACGACGCCGCCCGCATCGCGCAGCGCGCCCTCGGCTTGCTCGCGCGAGAAGCCGCGCTGCTGCATCACGATCGCCGTGCGTACCGAGCCGCCGGCCCTTTCTATGGAGTCGCGCGCTTCCGTGCGCTCCAGCCCCGTCACCTCCATCACGATCCGCTCGCCGCGGTCGACCAGCTTCGCGCTCATCGCGCGGAGATCGATCATCAGATTCCCGAACGTCTTCCCGATGCGGATCATCGCGCCCGTCGAGATCGCGTTGAGCATGAGCTTGGTCGCGGTCCCCGCCTTCATCCGCGTCGAGCCCGTCACCGGCTCGGCGCCCGTGATCGGAATGATCGCGACGTCGACGAGCTCGAGCACCGACGCGGCGGGCGGCGAGCATGCGACGATACCGGTGTGCGCGCCGAGCGCTGCCGCGCGCTCGAGGGCGCCGCGGACGTACGGCGTGGTGCCGGAGGCGGTGATGCCGAGCACGAAGTCGCGCGGGCCGACCTGATGCGCGGTGATCGCGGCGGCGCCATCCTCCACGACATCCTCGGCGCCCTCCTGCGACTGCGTGAGCGCCGGCATCCCCCCCGCGATGATCCCCTGCACCATCTCCGGATCCGTCCCGAAGGTCGGCGGGCACTCGCTCGCGTCGAGCACGCCGAGTCGGCCGGAGGTGCCGGCGCCCACGTAGAACAATCGCCCACCCGCGCGGAACGCCTGCTCCGCCAGCTCGATCGCGCGCGCGATGTTGTCGCGCTGCGTCGCCACCGCGTCGAGCACGAAGCGGTCTTCGGCGTGCAGCAGATCGACTATCTCGCGCGGCGAGGCGAGATCGATGTCCGCGGTGCGGGGATTTCGTCGCTCGGTGAGACGAGGATCGGAGTGCGACGCAGTCACGTACTCGAGTGAGGTGAGGAGGTGACGCGACGCGTCACGCGGGCTAACTTATGCCCCGTCGCGCGCCGGTAGCAAGAGATTTTCCAGGAGAGTTCGTGCATCCACGGTCAATGAACGCGCAGCGCGCGATCAGTGTGATGGTCATCACTGCCGTCGCCCTGCTCGCCGCCTGCCACCCGGCGAAGCGCGCGACGCCTCCTGCGGCGCGGGTGATTCTGCCCAACGCGCCGATGACCATGGACGCGGCCAAGGCGATCAAGGCGATGGCCGACGTCGCGCGCAAGCCGCTCCCCGAGGCGTGGCCGCTCACCGGAAAGCACAACTCGGCCGTTGCGCCGCACGCGATGGTCGCAAGTAACAGCCTCCTCGCCAGCGACGCAGGGCTCGAGATTCTGCGCGCCGGCGGCAATGCGATCGACGCGGCCGTCGCCACCGGCTTCGCGCTCGCCGTCACGCACCCCGAAGCGGGCAACCTCGGCGGCGGCGGCTACATGCTCATCCGCCTCAACGACGGCCGCTCCTTCGGGCTCGACTATCGCGAGATTGCGCCGCTCGCCTCCACTCGCAACATGTTCCTCGACTCGCACGGGAAAGTGACCGAGCGCAGCCAGATCGGACATCTCGCGTCGGGAGTGCCAGGATCGGTCGCCGGGATGGCGACGGCGCTCGCGCGCTACGGGAGCATGTCGCTCGCGCAGGTCATGGCGCCGGCGATTCGCCTCGCGGACAGCGGCTTCGTGGTCGACAGCGTGCTCGAGGAATCGATTCGCGGAAACTCGGAGAAGATCGCATCGTTCGCGGGAGCCGCACTGTTCCTGCCGAACGGAAAGCCGCCGGCGCTCGGCTCGCTGTTCAGACAGCCCGCGCTCGCGAATACGCTGCGTGCGATCGCGAGCAACGGTCCTGCGGCATTCTATGGCGGGAAGATCGCCGACGAGATCGCCGCAGAGATGAAACATGGCGGCGGGATCATGACCAAGGAGGATCTCGCACGCTACGCGCCCGTGTGGCACGCGCCGCTCACCGGGACGTATCGCGGCTACACGCTGCTCGTGATGCCGCCGTCCTCGTCCGGCGGGATCACGGTGCTCGAGACGCTCAACATCCTCGAGCAGTTTCCCGCCGCGCCGGCCGGCAGCGCGCTCGGCTATCATCTCATGGCCGAGGCGTTGCGCCGTGCGTTCATCGACCGCAACACGAAGCTCGGTGATCCAGCGTTCGTCCAGGTGCCGGTGACGGAGCTCACGAGCAAGGGCTACGCGCGCGAACGCGCGGCGTCGATCGACATCCGGCACGCGACGAAGACCGGCGCGTTCGGCAGCGCGAAATCCGAGGGCTTCAACACCACGCACTTCTCGGTGGTGGACGATCATGGCAACTCGGTGGCGACGACGACCACGCTCAACGATCTCTACGGGTCCGGCGTGTATGTCGCCGACGTCGGCATCTTCCTCAACGACGAGATGGACGACTTCGCGGCGCAACCCGGTCAGCCGAACATGTACGGGCTCGTCCAGGGCGAGCAGAACGCGATCCTTCCGGGCAAGCGCATGCTGAGCGCGATGTCGCCGACGATCGTGATCGATCCGAAGGGGCAGCTTCTCATGGTGATCGGATCGCGCGGCGGTCCGCGCATCATCACGAGCGTTACGCAGGTAATCGTCAACGTCATCGACCATCACATGAGCTTCGTCGACGCGATGTCGGAGCCGCGCATTCATCATCAGGCGTGGCCGGACCAGCTGCGCTACGAGCCGAACGGTCTCTCCTTCGCGACGGTCGACACGCTGCGAATGATGGGGCATACGATCGAAGCCGCCGGCTTCTCGCCGGGCGGCTTCGTTGGTCGTGTGATCATGGTCGGGCGGGTCGCCGACGGCTGGGAAGGCGTCGTCGACCCTCGAACGTCTGGCGGAGCGGCAGGCTACTAACCGCTCGCGACCCGCAGGATCGCGCGCCGCTCGCCCGTTGGGCTACTCGCCCTGAATCTCGGCCGGCGCGTTCAGGTGCACCTTGATGTTCCCGCCCACCGGAACGCAGCCATCGTAGCCCGCGGTGCCCATCGCGACCGCGGTACCGGCAGCCGCACCGGTCGCCGCTCCGATCACGACGCCCTTCGTGCTGTGCCCAATAATCTGGCCGATGATCCCGCCGATGAGCGCGCCGCCGCCGACCTTCGCCGCGTCCGACGTCGTGCTTGCGTTGCGCACCTTGTCGACATCGACGTGATCGATCGTGGCGTCGATCGGATAGCTCCGGTCGCCCCACGAAAGATTCGTGACGTCGAAGGTCATCTGAATCGGATCGCCCGTCTTGCCGCTCTGCTTGAGCTGCGTAACGACGATGACCGCCTTCGCGCCCGACGGAATCGAGACGCCATTGCTACCGGGATAGCTCTGATTGATCGTCGCCATGAACTTATCGCCCGCGTGATTCGTGTTTGTACACACGCGCTCGGTGGACGTCATGTCGAGAGTAGTACCGCTGGCGATCGAGCCGACTTTCGCTTCACTGCCCTTCGTGCCATGCACGACCGTATTTCCGCTCGCGGTGGTCGTCGACGCTGATGGCTCGGCCGGCGTCACGTGAGTGCCTGTGCCGCGCGTCGGCGTGTGTCGCGGCGCGGCAGGACCGCCCGCGGGAGCCGCAGCGGGCGCCGGTGGGGCATCGTTGAGTTGCGGCTGTGCGGCCGAATCGTGGTTCGCCATCGCGAGGTCGCGTGCGTACGCGGTGGAGTCCTGCGCGAGTTGCGCGCTATCCGACTTCTTGCAAGCGCCCATCACCAGCGCGGACGTCAGCGCGAGGGGAGTGAGCCACCGGTTAATCGACATGTCGTGCTCCTTCTGGTAGTGAGTCCAGTCTTGAAGGGCAATCCGCATGCCACGCATGGGCTCGCCGACGCTTCAGCGACGGAAACTACCTGTGTCGTTTTCTCGGGACGTGACGGGCATCACTTCGTGCCCTCGACAGGTGACACGAGCGTGACAAACATTGGATAAAACACATCTGACACGTATGATTTAGCGATGACACGCGCCTTCCTTGACGACGTATCGGCCGAGCGTCTCGCCGCACTGCAGGAGCAAAACCTCGAGCTGTCGCGGCTGGTTGCCGAGCTCCGCAACGAGGCCGCGCTGCGCACGCAGTTTCTCTCCAACATCTCGCACGATTTGCGCACGCCGCTCACGGCGATCATCACGCACGGCGAGATTCTCCGCGACGGGATCCTGGGCGAGCTCACCTCGCGGCAGAAGGACAGCGTCGGTGGAATCATCGGCGGCGGCCGCCAGCTGCTCGACATGATCGGAGAGATTCTCACCTACGCGCGCGGCGTCGCTCACCAGCTCACGCTCACGCGCACGGAGTTCAGCATCGACTCCGCCATCGAGCAGGTGTGCGCGCTGAACGAGTCGCTCATCGCGAAAAAGAAGCTGGAGCTCACGGTGACGATCGAGCCTTCGCTTCCAGCGCTCTACGCCGATCGCGACAAGATCTCGCACATCCTCGGGAATCTCCTCGGCAACGCGATCGACTTCACACTTCCCGACGGCCGCGTGTGGATCCGCTGCTCGCGCGGCGCGTCGACGGAGCGCGGACACGTGCTGCGCTTCGAGGTTGGAGACACTGGAATCGGCATCGCGCCCGAACATCACGATCTCGTCTTTCGCGAGTTTGCGCAGGTCGATGCATCCGCGTCGCGGCAGCATCACGGCACGGGGCTGGGCCTCGCGATCGCGCGCAAGTTCGTGGAGTTGCACGATGGGCGGCTATGGGTCGAGAGCATGCTCGGCCAGGGGAGTCGCTTCTTCTTCACGATCCCGGTGCGCAGCGCGCCCTGAATGCTTCCCCACATCCTGCTCGTCGAAGACAACGCGCTGGTCATCGGCGCGCTGCGATTGCTGCTCGAGGAGACGGGCCACCGCGTGAGCGACGCCAGCACCATCGCGAGTGCCGCGCGCGTGTTGCGCGACGACCCTCCGGATCTCGTGCTCCTCGACCTCACGCTCGGCGGCGAGGATGGACTATCGCTGATGAACTCGGTCGACGCGACCAGTGGCGTGCGTCCGATCGTCGTCGCGCTCACGGGGCACGACGACTCCGAGACGTTCGCACGTTGCACCGCGGCAGGCTGCCGTGCGGTGCTCGTGAAGCCGATCGCACCGATGAAACTAAAAGGCCAGATCGCCGAATGGCTGGCCGAGCGGACGGTTGTGTAGCGGATGGATTCGACGCGCGGGACGCAAGCCGCTAACAGTGTTGGCGCCGATGAGGCGCCCAGCGCTGTCCAATAATTGGAAGCTGGCCGTCGGCACTAAATCCGCGAACGAAGCGCGGCCGGGGTGAGTGCTTGTAGCCAGCCCGCGAGCACCGTGAAGTAGTTCGTGATGAGCAGGAGCCCTACCGCGATCAGCAGCACTCCGCCGACGCGATTTACCCACTTCATCGCGCCACGATAGCGCGCGAAGACCGCGAGGAAGTGGTCGATGGCGAGCGCGGCGACGATGAAGGGGATCGCGAGCCCCGCGGAGTAAGCGGTGAGCAAGAGTAATCCGCGATCGAGATCCGCGGTGCTCGATGTGTAGATGAGGATCGAGCCGAGGATCGGGCCGATGCACGGCGTCCACCCCGCGCCGAACGCGAGCCCGACGAGCACGGTGCCGAGATAACCGAGCGGCTTGTCTGCGAGATAGACGCGTTTGTCCTGCCCCAGCAGGCGAAAGTTGAAGACGCCGAGCAGGTAGAGCCCGAAGACGATGATGAGCGCGCCGCCGATCCTCGCGATCCACGCGCGCGCGACGAAGAGCACGCGTCCGAGTACACTTGCGGTAGCGCCGAGCGCGATGAATATGAGGGAGAAGCCGAGGACGAAGAGGAGCGCGTGGATGAGCGCAGTGCGGCGCGAGGTACGCACCTCTTCGAGACTCAGCCCAGTGATGAACGTGACGTAGCTCGGAACGAGCGGTAGCACACACGGGGAGAGGAAGCTGAGCAATCCGGCCGAGAATGCGACGAGCAGTCCGAAGGTCGCAGGACTTTCCACACTTCCTCCGAAAATGGATCGGCGGGGGCGCCGCCGCATGGGGCCGATGCTCAGGTGGTATTATGATCTGAAGTATCGCGCATTTCGCCGCGAGAGTCGAACTCGCGACGGCCGTCGCGGCGTCGTAGCGCTGCAGATCGACGCGCTCGCGTACGCCGATTTGCGCCGCGCCATCGCGCTCGGCTATTGCCCGACGCTGGAGCGACTGCTGCGCGAGGACGGCTTTCACATCCGCCGATGGTTCAGCGGGCTCCCGTCCGCGACGCCGTACTGCCAGGCGGGAATCTTCCACGGCGAGAACGCGGGCATTCCCGCCTTTCGGTTCTTCGACAAGTCTACGCGCCAGGTGATCACCTGCAACGCGCCACACGGTGTTCAATACATCCGCGATCGCATCCATGCGCCGGGCGCGCTCGCGAATGGATCGAGCTACGTCAATCTGCTCGACGGCGACGCGCGCACAGTGGCATTCACCGTCGCGACGCGCGAGCGGATGTCGGTGTACCGCCGGCTTGGCGGCACGCGGATGCTCTTGCTCATCGCGATCCATCCGGTGCGCGTGCTGCGCATGGCGTTCCAGAGCGTGGCCGAGTGGTTGCGCGAGGAGTGGGAGCGCGCCGCATCGCAGCTCGCGGGGCGCGCGACGCATGCCGAGGGGATTTTTCCATTTGTCAGAATTTTAAGTAACGTGATCGTACGCGAGCTCCAGACGATGGCGATCGTGCTCGACGTCTGGCTCGGCGTTCCCGTCATCTATAGCACGTTCATGCAGTATGACGAGCTCGCGCACCATTTCGGGCCATCGAGCACGGGCGCGCTGAGTGACCTGAAGCGCACGGATGCGCGCATCGCCGAGATCTGGCGGATGATCAACGACGGCGCGCCGAGGCAGTACGATCTGGTGATTCTGTCGGATCACGGGATGACGCCGGCGAAGAGCTATCGCGTGCTCTTCAAGGAGTCGCTCGGCACAACGGTGACGCGGATCATGTCACGCGGGCCGGACAGCGTGGCGACGTCGTCGCTGGATGCCGACGTGCTCACGAGCGCGAGCGAAGACAGCGAGTACGCGGATGTGGGCCCGGGGATCGTCGAGAGCGTCGCGCAGATGTCGCGGCACCGGCATCGCGGATGGCGAAAGGCGCTGCGTGCCGTGCGCGACTGGACGCGCAGCCGATACGGACTCCGGGAGATCATCTTCCCGGAGAAGTATCGTATCGATGCGCGCCACGAGGTGGTGGTGACGTACAGCTCGTGTCTCGCGCTCATCTATTTCGATGATGTTACGGAGCAGCTTTCGCGCGGCGACATCATGCAGGTGCCGAGGCGCGCGCATCTCTATCGCGCACTGCTCGCGCATCCGGGAATTGGGCTGGTCGCGACGCGGAGCGACGCGGGAATCGAGCTCGAGAGCCCGCGCGGTCGCGGCGTGATCGACGTTGGGAGCGAGGTCGTGCGCGTGCTCGAGGGCGACAACCCGCTCGCGCCGTTCGGCACGGCGGGCTACGTGGTGCGCGCCGTACGCGATCTCATCTCGCAGCCGAACTCCGGCGACATCGTGCTATTCGGCGCCTACGATGGCTACGACATCGTGTCGTTCGACGATCAGGTCGGCGCGCATGGCTCGGCCGGTGGGGACCAGGTCTATCCGTTCATCATCACGCCGCCGGATCTCGATCTGAGCCGCGAGGTGATAGAGGATGCGCGCGATGTGCATCGCGTGGTGATGAACCGGTATGCGTGAGGCGGATCGACGAGTCGAGAGCTCGACGCGCCCCGATTAGACCGAAGCTACCGAGCGGTCTCGCGGTGAAATACCGCCGTGCGGTCGTCTCCGGCGAACGTTCCCGTCAAGGTCTGTTGATCCGGCGACAGCATCGCGTCGAAGGTCGACGGCACGCCGTGGTCGGTCCACGCGAGAACTACGTGCGGCCGCTGCGCGGTACCCGTCAATAGCAAGCCCTGCTTGTTAGGCTGCGCAGCGTTGAAGCAGCCGGAAGTACCAAAAGGAGAGCCCGCGACGTCTTGCAAGAGACCCACGTGAAGCCCGCCGCGTCACCGCTCGGTCGTGTGGAACCGACGACGGTGTTCGCCGTGCGACATATCAGCTGAGCATCCCAGCAAGTCCGAGCGCCAGCCCCGCTCCACCCACCACCATCGAGCCCACCCACACTGCGCGCACGCGTGTGAGTGCCGCGATCGCACCGAGCGCGATCGCGACCTGAAAGAGCGCGACGGCGCCCGCGTAGCGATGGTGCCGCTCGAGCAGCGCATCGGCCTCGTGCGACTTCGAGTCGCGCTCGGTCTCGAGCTCCTTCGCCTGGTCGCGTATCGAGTCCTGCTGCGCGGCGTAGCGCGCCGTCTGCGTCGCGAGGTCGGCTGGCGGCGCCTTCCCCACTGCGGCCCACGAGGCGGCTGAGGATTGCACGACAGCAGCCTTGATCCCCTTTGCCTGGTAGTACGCCCACTGGTCCGACGCCTGCGATTGCAGCCGCGTTGACTCGGTTTTGAGCACGAGCGCCTCGTTCACCGTTGCCCCCGCCTCGAGCGACGCGATGGCGGCGAGCGCGGCGAGAAGAGCCGTCGACAGCGCAATCCAGCGTATGAGACGCGTGCTGCCCTTTTCTCCGTTCTCGATCTCCTCGTCGATTGTCTCGCGAAGCTTGTCGGTGTCGATCTCGATCTCTTCGGGCATTTGTCGGCTCCGCGTCGTGAGGGTCGGGAGAAGATTAGAGCGCCGCTGACACGCAACAGAGCCAAGAATTCTTCGCACTGGGCGGCGAACAGCAATGAGGAGCGTTACGCGTCGCCGTAACGTGGGTGCGTCAGCCTGGTAACACACGTCGCTCATCCTGCGTCGAGATCACTGCTTCACACTCCAGGAGGACAGATGAACAACAGGCATACGTGGAAGCCGATGCGCTTTTTGGACGCCCCGACGGTTCGAGGCCACGCATTCGTGGTTGTCCTCGCCGTGATGGCATGCTCAGGGCGAGATAGTGCAGCGAAGGCCGCCAGCGCAGACGATCAACCTGATGGAGGCGGGAACATGACAGTCTCGGTCAAGGGTGCGGGCACCGGTCACCTGCATCTGACCGGCGACGTCACGATCGACCACGACTTCCTCGTCGACGCCTGCGAGATTGCGCCGCCAGGAGATGGGCTGTTGGCGGGTTATCACATGAATGCGAAGGACGGCGACAGCACGCTCATCAATCTCTCGGTAGTCGTCAAGCACTACGAGAGGGACGGCCCATACTCCCCCTCCTACAACACTGCGATCGCACAGGTGAACGAGGTCATGGCGAGCGGCAGCCAGGACTTCATGACGCTGATGGTCGCGCGGCCGCCGTCACCGATGCCCATCTCTGTCATGCTGAAGCCCGAGTCGAAGCTCGTCGTGACGATGTCGGACCAGGGCGCGCGAGGTGAGGTCAAGTTCTCGGACATGGAGTCGCCGCCGTCGTTCGAGGATATCGACATGAAGTCGCACACCCCGCCGCGTGGCAAACGCGTATCGGGCACCGTGACCTGGACCTGCGGAACGGTCGAGCACATCGATGCGACCATGGACAAGGCGGTCAACGGCATGATGAACAAGCTCATGCCGCCGAGTCATTGAACGCACGCCAGGCACACCGGCCACGATCGTGGCCGGCGCGCTACTGCCGCGAAAGCTCCACCCGCCGGTTCTGCGCGCGGCCGACGAGCGTGGCATTCGTCGCCTTGGGTGACGATGCGCCCGCGCCGCCGGTCGCGAGTCGATCGGCTGCGATGCCGCGCGAGACGAGCGCTGCCTTCACGGCGGCCGAGCGTCGCTGCGAGAGCGCAAGATTCGACGCGTCGCCGCCGACGTTGTCCGTGTGTCCGGTAACCGTGAGCTTCCACGTCGGATCGCGCTTCAGCATCGACGCGATGGCATCGAGTGTCGAATCCGACTGCGCGCGGATCTCGGCGCTGTTGTAGGCGAAATAAATTCCATAGATGTCGACGGCTTTCCGCGCCGCGAGCGCCGCCTCCATGTTCTTCGCGGTGCTCGCATCGGGCCAGTCGATGCGGACGACCGTCATCGAGTCCTCGCCCACGCGGAACTGAAGGAGAATCGGATTCGCCGGATCGTCGAGCACGTAGATGTCCGCGTTCTTCGCGCCATCGTCGCCCGTGAGCTTCCCGCGAACGTGTCGCGCGGGAAGCGCGACGACGACGTTGTTGACGAGGATCGACACCGGCACGACGCCTGGCTCGACGCTGCTCAGCGTTCCGGACACCGTGAACCCCGCTCCCCCCTGCGCGACCGCCGTCTTGGTGAGCGACTTCAGAGAGTCCGCGGACATGGTCGAGTTTCCCGCCGCCGCCATCATCTGGAGCAGCACGTTCGCCGAAGACTGGCTCAAGCCGCCGGTGCCATCGTCGATGAAGGTGATCCTCGTGTTGCCGGTCGTGCGCAGCTCGGTGAGTCCGGCCACCGACAGCTGCGCCGTCGTTGTTCCCGGATAGACCTCGTCGGCGTCGAAGCCGCTCGAGATGCGCGGCTTGAGCGTGTGCGCGGACTTGAGGTCGACCGCGAGCACCGTGCGCGACGCCTGGATCTGCTCGGGCTCTTCACCATCCCTGCGGGGCCTGTCCGCCGTGATCGTGTACGCAACGTGATCGCTCGCGATCCCCGTCACGCGACGCACCGATTCGTAATCGCCAGCCGGCTCGCGCACCGAGCCGACGACGGCGAGGCCGATGACAAGTGGCACGGTGGTCTTCGGCGCCTGCGCGCTCGCGGCGCGCGTGCCGCCCGCGAGCAGGAGCGCGCACGGGAACAGGAAGGCACGCGTGCTCATGCTCCCTCCTTCGGCTTGCAGCCTGCCGGCACGTAGTCCGTCTTGTCGATCAGCCCTTCTTCCTTCTCGAAGCCGCCCTCGCTGTTGATCGGTTTTATCCCCAGCGCGTGCATGAAGAAGTTGATCGCGTTCGTCACTACCTGCGGCATCTGATAGCCGACGCCGAAGCGCAGCGAGGTGTTGAGCTGCCCGGATCTGCACGGCAGCGCGCCAGGCATGCTGGACGTCTTGTTCACACCGACCACCGTGTTGTAGCCGACGTACGGCCCCGTGACGAAGCCGAACGCACCGATGCCGACGATGACCTTCGCGCCGTACGCGAACACGAGCCCGTTCACACCCATCGAGATGCCGTCGAGGGTGTTCGCGAGATTCTGTTTGGTCGTGACACTCGTCGGTCCGGTCGCCTGCCAGTCGCCGCCGTTCTGCTTCCCCGCCTTGAACT
>JBDTJH010000207.1:0-40135 GCA_039935955.1 Gemmatimonadaceae bacterium | reverse complement strand
CGGCATCTACATTCACGCGGGTCCGGAAATCGGTGTCGCCTCCACGAAGGCGTTCTCGAGCCAGGTCACGGCGCTGCTTCTCTTCACGCTCAAGTTGGCGCGGCTGCGTGCGCTGTCGTCCGTTCGTGGGCGCGAGATCGTTGAGGCTTTGCGCGCTCTGCCATCGCAAGTTCAGAACGTGCTGGATCGCGCGGAGGAGATCGAGGCCGTGGCCGAAGAGTTCAAGCGGGCAACCAACTTCCTGTACTTGGGCCGCGGCTACAACTTCCCCACAGCATTGGAAGGCGCGCTCAAGCTGAAGGAGATCAGCTACATCCACGCCGAGGGGTATCCGGCGGCGGAGATGAAGCATGGTCCGATCGCGCTGATCGACGAGAACATGCCGGTGGTGTTCATCGCGCCGCACGATTCGGTGTTCGACAAGGTGGTATCGAACATCCAGGAGGTGAAGGCGCGTGGCGGGCGGGTCATCTGCATCACGAGCCGCGAGGAGCCGGCGCTGGCGGGGAAGCTCGACTACGAGATCCGGATTCCGGAGACGATCGATATGTTCACGCCGATCCTCGCGTCGGTGCCGCTGCAGCTGCTGGCGTACTACATCGCGGTGAAGCGCGGCGCGAATGTGGATCAGCCGAGGAATCTGGCGAAGTCGGTGACGGTGGAGTGAGAGATTGGGGCGGCGATTCGTAGCCTTCGAATCGCCGCTTTTTTTTGGCGCAGTTTTGCATTTTGCTACCTTGCCGAATGACGATCAAACCCGACCCGATCGAGCCCGGACAGGAAAGCGTTTGGGACTATCCGCGCCCGGCGATCTCCGAGCACACGTCGCGACATCTGAAGATCGTGCATCACGGCATCGTGGTCGCCGACACGACGCGCGGCGTTCGCGCGCTCGAGACCAGTCATCCGCCCACCTACTACTTCCCCGCTAGCGATGTCGCGCCCGGCGTGCTTCGGCCGACGGACGGCGAGACGCTGTGCGAGTGGAAGGGGCAGGCGAGGTATTTCGACGTCGTGGTGGGCGGCGACGTACTCGAGCGGGCGGCGTGGTCGTATCCCGCTTCCTCGGCGCCGTTTACGATGATCCGGGATCACGTCGCGTTCTATGCGGCTCCGTTCGAGGCGTGCTTCGTCGACGGCGAGCGCGTGACGCCGCAGCCAGGCGGGTTTTACGGCGGCTGGATCACGTCGCACGTGGCGGGGCCGTTCAAGGGCGCACCCGAAACGCGATTCTGGTGATCGTAGCGGCGCGGGAGCTCGAGTCCGCGCGCTACACGCCGCCGGCGACGGCGTGCCAGGCGATGTACTCGCCGGAGGTGATCGCTGCGCGAAAGTAGGTGGATGCGGCGCTAGTGAACTCCGCGGCTTTGGACTCCGGCATTTCGCCCATGTCGCGGTACATGCTCACGCGCTGGTGCACGAGAGCGGCGACGTCTTCGATGGTGGCGCGGCGGACGTGGATGTCTGATCTATTCGTCATCGCTGACATATCGAAATGTACAACTCTGAAGGTCGTCCTCGTTGGCGCCGCACTTCGTCGCGGCAGTAGCTTTTCGCCCATGCGAGTCCTCCTCCAGCGCGTCTCCCGCGCCGAAGTCCGCGTCGACGACCGCGTCGTCGGAAAGATCGGCATCGGGTTCTGTCTCCTCGTTGGTTTCACCGCCACCGACACCCAGCCGCAACTCGTCTGGATGGCCGACAAGATCGCCGGACTTCGCATCCTTGCAGATCCCGCCGGCAAGATGAACCTCGCACTCTCCGACGTGAACGGCGCCATCCTCGTGATCTCGCAGTTCACCCTCTACGGCGACGCCACCGCCGGCCGTCGGCCTAGCTTTCTCGCCGCGGCGCCGGGGCCGATCGCCGAGGCACTCTACGAGTCGTTCGTCGCGATGCTGCGCGAGCGCGGGTGCACCGTCGAAACCGGAGAGTTCGGCGCGATGAGCGAGGTCGAGCTCGTGAACGACGGACCCACTACCATCTGGCTCGAACGATGATCACGCCGCGCGTCATCCTCGCTTCCGCATCGCCGCGTCGCCGCGAACTGCTCGACCTCGTCGGCATCGCGCACGAGGTTATCCCGGCCGACATCGACGAGACGTATCGCGATGGCGAGGAGGGCGCGCCGCACGCGCTCCGGCTCGCGCGCGAGAAGTGCGCGACGATCGCCGCGCTCCATCCCGACACCATCGTCATCGCCGCCGACACCATCGTCGTCATCGATGGGCTCGTGCTCGGCAAGCCGCGCGACGAGGCCGACGGCGCGCGCATGCTCTCGATGCTTGGCGGACAGACGCACGTCGTGCTCACGGCAGTGGCAGTGAGTTATCGCGGGAAGATGCATTCGGATGTCGAATCGGTGCGCGTCACCTTCCGCACGCTGGAACGCGAGCGCATCGGCGCGTATATCGCCACCGGCGAGCCGAGGGATAAGGCGGGCGCGTATGGCATTCAGGGGTTCGGTGCAACTCTCGTCGAGCGTGTCGACGGCGACTACTTTGCCGTGATGGGGCTGCCGCTCGCGCGGATGGTCGATCTGCTACAGGAGATCGGGGTGCGCTACGAGTTCGGCGCGCTGATGGCGCGGCCGCTGTCGTAGCGCTCCTTCCACAGCTTCACCTTCTCGAGCACGTCGGCGACGCTGATCGTCTGCATGCGATCCACGCGCCGATCGGTGGCGAGATGCGAACCGTTCCACATCTCGCCGTATGCGTTCACGATCAGCTCTTGTGAGGCGCGATACGGTCCCGTACGTAGCGGGTTGCTGAAGCCGAGTAGCGAGATCACCGGCTTGCCGACTGCGACGGCCATGTGGAGCGGGCCGGTGTCGAGCGAGATCACGAGCGCGCTGGCGTCGAGGATCGCGACGAGCCGCCGGAGGCCGCTGTTCAGCGCCGAGATGGGTTTGTGGCGTGTGCGCTCGAGGATCACGATCTCCGTCGCTACTTCGCGCGGCGAGCGACCGCCCACCAGCACCGGCTGCAATCCGTATCGCCCGCTCAGCGCATCGGCGACTTCTCCCCACCGCTCGGCGAACCAATCCTTTTGCGGGCGGCTCGTGCCGATGACGAGCGACACGATCGGCCGATCGATCCGACCGACGAATTCGCGCTGCCACTCGCGCTCGGGGCCCCACGGGCCGATGTTCCACTCGATTGCGCCGCAGTCTATCGCGAGAGCGGACAGAAACTCGATATACTCGTCCTGAATGTGCTGCGGCTCGTGTGGCGGAATGCGCTGGTTGGTGAACAGCCAGTTGAGATCGCGCGCGCGCCCGCGATCGTAGCCGAGCTTGACCGGCGCGGGCGCGATCGCGGTGAGGACGCCGGCTTTGAAGTAGTCCTGCAGGGCGAGCACGACATCGAATTGTCGTCCTTCGAACGAGTCGCGCACATCGGTGAACGCGCGCCAGCCGCGAGACCGATCGAAGCGTACGATCTCATCGACGGCGGGATGTCCGTCGACGAGCGAGGCGGGGCCGGGCTGCAGGATCCACGTGATGTGCGACTGCGGGTCCGCGCGCTTGATCGCGTTGACCACCGGGAGCACGTGGACGGCGTCGCCGACGGCGCTCAGCATCACGATGCAGTAGCGACGGCCTGCGCTGTTCGTAGGAGGCGGCACGAACGGGAATGTAGTGGCAATCGGCCACGGTGCGCGGTGCACCGTGCTCCCCAGCAATGTATATTTCCGCCCGTCACCGGCAACGTGAATGCCTCCACGCATCGAACGGATTCTCCTCATTCAATTGCGCCGGCTAGGCGACGTGGTGCTGTCCACCGCGCTGCTTGATGACCTGCGGCGAGCCTATCCAGATGCGTCGATCGACATGCTCGTCGGCAGCCATGCAGCGCCCCTCGTCATGGGCCATCCGGTGATCCGGAACCGCATCGTGCTCGAGGAGCACGGCACCCTCGGCACCGCGCAGCGCGTACGCGAGGCGGGTTACGATGCCGTCTTCGACATCCAGGGGAGCATGCGCACGGCGATGATCACTCGGGCTTCAGGAGCCCCGTTGCGGGTCGGATGGCAGGTGCGCGCTGCTCCGCTCGCGTACACGCACGCGCTCCCACGCGGCGGCGCGGCCGAGTACGTGGTGCGACGCCGGCGTCGTCTTCTCGAGCTCGCGGGAATTGCGGTCGGTAGCTCGCTCCCGAGCATCGCCCTGACCGGGAGAGAGCGCATGCAGGGGGAAGCGGACCTTCGCTCGGCTGGCGCACCGCCGGTCGGCCCGCGCGTCGCCTTCGCGCTGGTGACGAGCAGTCCGGCCCGCGACTGGCCGATCGAGAAGTTCGCCGCGCTCGGTAACACGTTGGCTGATCGCGGCGTGACACCTGTGGTGCTCGCGGCCGGAACGCCCGCCGCGATCGTGAGTCGGCTGCGCGCGCTGTGCCCGCGCGCGATTATCGTCCCCGCGCTCGACGCCGATCGCGATCGCGAAATGCGCCGCTTCCTCGGCGTTCTCGCCGGCTGCGACGTGCTCCTTTCCGGCGATACCGGTCCCGCGCACATGGCCGATGCTCTTGGCGTGCCGCGCGTGACGGTGTACGGTCCAACGACGCCGCAGAATTACGCCCCGGGGCTCGCCACCACGATCGCGCTGCGCACGCCCGGGCCCGCCGTTCGCATCCGCGATGAAAATCGGCAGCATCGCGCGGGACACGACTTCTTTTCCGGAGTAACGGTGGACATGGTGAAAGCGGAGATCATCGGGCTGCTCGACAACGCGCCATCACGGGTCACGCGGACGAGTGCCGATGTCCTCTGAATCGGTAGGCGCGTTGATCGCCGAGCTCGCGCGCACGAACGTCGAGCTCTGGCACGAGGAAGACAAGGCGCGCGCCGGCGACGATCATCAGATCGCGACCGCAAAGCGCAGCATCGACAAGCTCAATCAGCAGCGCAACGACCTCATCGAGCGGATCGACGATCAGGTGATGCGCACCGTGCGTGACAATCGCGACGGGGATGCGACCGGTGGCTGAGACGGTCGGCTGGCTCGCGGACAAGCTCAGCATCGTGGAGCTCAAGCGCTATCACATGCGCGAGCAGATGGAGCGCACCGATGCCGCGCCTGCGTTTCGCGACACGTGCCGCGACAGGCTCGACGTGCTCACGCGTCAGCGCGACGATCTCTCCGAGGAGCTCGCAACGCTGCTCGCGGGCATTGCGTCGGGGCGAGTTGTTCCGCGCGTCTACCGCCAGTTCAAGATGTACAACGACCCCGCGTATCGAGTCTCGCGCGGCGAAGGAAAGGAGTGAGCGGATCCGCCGCGCCGCTCACGATTCTGTACCTGGATATAAACACCGAATGGCGGGGCGGACAGCGACAGCTGCTCTGGATGGGCGAGGGGCTGCGCCGTCATGGCGGCCGGCCCATCTTCGCGCTCCGCCCAGGCGCGCCGCTTGAAGCGCGTGCGCATGCGGCGGGTATCGAAGTGATTGCGATCGACCCCTTCATCGCGGGAGGTGGTCCGTGGACGGTGTTGCGCCTCCGGCGCGTCATTCGCCGAGAGGGCGCATCGATTGTGCACGCGCAGTCGGGTCACACGATGACGCTGGCGGCGCTCGCGGCAGCAGGAACGACTGCGAGAATCGTATTTGCGCGCCGAGTGACGACGCCGCTTGGCAAACACTCGCCGACACGCTGGAAGTACGGTCGAGCCGAGCGGCTCATTTCAGTGAGTCGCGCAGGGGTAGAAGGGCTGCTGAAAGTGGGAGTCGATCCGGCGCGCGTGCGCGTGGTTCCAAGCGGAGTTCCGCTCGAGCAGTCGATCGTGCCCGCGACTCCGGGGCTTCTCGCGTCGTTCGGCGTTCCCGCGGGCGCTCCGCTCGCGGTCATGGTAGCAGCACTCACCTCGGGCAAGGATCCGATTGCCTTCGCGCGGGCGATTCAGGCCGCTCGGCGCGAGGTTCCGCAGCTGCACGCGCTCATCGTTGGTGACGGACCTCTACGCAGCGCGCTCTCGCAAGAGATCGCCTCCCTGGGGCTGACAGACTTCGTGCATCTCACCGGATTTCGCTCGGATCCCGAATCGCTCGAGTCTGCAGCGAGCGTCGTTGTGCTCTCGAGTCGAGGCCAGGAAGGGACACCCGGGGTTTTACTCGATGCGCTCGCGCTCGGTAAGCCCATCGTCGCCACGAACGTGGGCGGAGTGTCGGAGGTCATCGAACACGAGCGTTCGGGACTGCTCGTGCCGATTGGAGACACACAACAGCTGGGCCGCGCAATTGCTCGCGTACTGCTGGATGTCGCCCTTTCAGCGAAACTCTCAGCCGGAGCCCGGGCGCGCGCTCCCACGTTCACCATCGAGAAGACGGTGGATCGTACAATGGAGATCTACCACGAGCTGCTCGCCGAGCATCACGGCGCTCAATGACGACGCACCTGCTGCTGACGTCGAACTTTCCGCCGCAATATGACGGCATCGCGAGCTGGATGTCTCAGTTGGCGATCCATTACGGTGGTGACACGATGCTCGTGTCTGTCGGCAGAGAGCCGGGGGACGAACAGAGTGACGCGCGCCAGACGATTCGCCTCGACAGGATGCCCATCGCACGGGAGCGGCTTCGAAATTTTCCGGGTTTAATCGCGTGGTCGAAGCGCGCGGCACATCTCGCGCGGACGCACGAAGTGTCCTTCACCTGGTGCGGCAATCTCAAGCCCGCATCTTACGTCGCGCTGACTCTGCGCGTGAGGATGGGAATCCCCTACGGGATCTTTCTGCACGGCACCGAGCTGCTACTGCTCCGCGCAAAAGGCCGCGAGTTCGGCAAGCACATGGCTGCGCGAATTCTGCTCGGGTCTGCCGCCGTACTCGTGACGAATAGCGAATGGACTCGTGCGCGAACGCTGGAGGTGCTCGACGACCTGGGCATCCCGGATCGCGCAAATCGCGTATACGCGGTCCCGCTCGGCGCCGATCTCGAACGATTCCGTCCAGGGCTCGCGACGGAGAGGGTACGTGCAAAGTATGGGCTGAATGCAGGGCGGTGGTTATTGACGGTCGCCCGGCTGTTCGAGCACAAGGGACAGGACAATGGCATGCGCGCGCTGCACATTCTGCGCGATAGCGAGCCCGACCTGGGGTACGCCATGGCCGGCACGGGCGACTACGAGCCGGAGCTCCGTGCGCTTGCCGCGAAGCTCGGTCTTGGAGATCGCGTGCGGTTTCTCGGATTCGTCCCGGAGGAGGATCTGCCCGCACTGTACAATGTTCCCGAGCTGTATCTGGGCGCATCACGAGTCGCGGTCAATCACGTCGAAGGATTCGGCATCTCGCTCGTCGAAGCGGCTGCCACGGCGCTGCCCGTCGTCGCCGGCCGGGAGGGGGGCATGCCGGAAGCCGTCGTGGACGGAGTGACCGGACTTCTCGCCGACCCATACGATCCCGCCTCGATCGCGGAATCGATTCAGCGAATACTGCGATCTCCCGAGCTTGGCGCGCGTCTCGGAGCCGAGGGGCGACGGGTGGCCGAGAGCAAGTACAGCTGGCAGCGCGTCGCACGTGATCTTCGCGTGATCGCGGATGCGCATGCGCACGAGCGCCGGCGATGAGCGAGCGCGCACTGCGGGTGCTTCACGTCGACACCGAGCGCGGATGGCGCGGCGGCGAGCGGCAGGCGTTCTGGATGGCGGAGCGTCTCGCGCGCATGGGACATCGCTCGGTGCTCGTCGCGCGGCCGGGAGAGCCGCTCGCGAAGCGAGGGAGCGCGGCGGCCATCCCGGTGACACCGCTCTCGCCGTTCTCCGAGTTCGACGTCTTCGCGGCACTGTCGTTGCGCCGCGCGATTCTGCGTGAGAAAGCCGATATCGTGCACGCGCACACAGGACACGCCGTCGCCCTCGCCGCGATGGCGACCGTCGGCACGCGCGCGCGGATGGTGCTCACGCGCCGCGTCAGCTTCCCGCTCAAGCGAAATCCGGCATCGCTGTGGAAGTACTCGCGCGCGGACGCGATGATCGCCGTCTGTCAGGCCACGGCCGATTCGCTGGTGAAGAGCGGCATCGAGTCCGCGCGCATCACGGTCGCCTACAGCGGCGTCGATCTCTCTCGTGTGATCGCGCCGGCGTCGGCCGAGACGCTCGCGAAGATTGGTGTGAGGCCCGGTGCTCCGCTCGTCGTCATGGTGGCGGCGCTCGTCGGGCACAAGGATCCCGTCACGTTCGTGCGCGCCATGGATGTTGCGCGACGCACGGTGCCGGACATCCAGGCGCTCATCGTCGGCGAGGGTGAGCTTCGCTCTGAGGTCGAGCTCGAGAAATCGCTGCTCAGCCTGTGCGACACCGTGCATCTCGCTGGCTATCGCACCGATGCGGACTCGCTCATGTCGGTGGCGGACGTCGTCGCGCTGAGCTCGAGCGACGACGGCATCGGAGGCGTGGTGATCGACGCGATGTCGTTTGGGAAGCCGGTTGCGGCGACTGCCGCCGGTGGAATTCCGGAAGCCGTCGTGAACGAGGAAACGGGGCTGCTCGTCCCCGTTGGCGACGCAGAAGCGCTCGGCGCCGCGATCGTGCGACTCGTCACCGACACGGAGCTCGCGCAGCGCATGGGGACCAACGGCATTCGGCGCGCACCACTGTTCTCGATCGACAACACCGTCGAGAAGACGCTCGCGGTTTACCAGCGCGTGCTCGCCGCCCGGTCGCGGTAGGTCGAGCGCCAGCGTTCGACCTTGTCAAGCACATCGCGCACGGTGATGCGCGGCATGCGGCCGAGTCGGTGCGCGTACGAAATCGGATAGTCGTCGCCCGGATCGCCGTAGGCATCGACGATCAGATCGTGATATCGCCGATACGGGCCCACGCGCTTCGGATTGTTGTAGCCCATCAGGCTGATCACCGGGCGCTCCAGCGCCACCGACATGTGAAGCGGCGCCGTGTCGAGCGAGATGACGAGCTCGGACGCGTCGATGATGGCGACGAGATCGCGCAGCGGTACACCGAGGGTATCGTGCGGTGGAACCCTCATCAAGGCGGAGATCTGCGATGCCATCGCGAGCTCGCGCGAGCTGCGCCCTCCCGCGAGCGAGGGCTCGAGCCCGAAGTCGCTCCGCAGGGCGTTGGCGACCTCCGCCCACCGCACGGCGATCCATTCCTTCTCCGGATGCGTCGCGCCGATGACGAGCGTTGCGATGGGGCGGGGGAGCGAGGCTCGCAGTGCTTCCGCGTGTTCCATCTCCTGCGGCCACGGACCGAGCTTCCATTCGATCGGCTCCGCGGGCACGCCGAGAGCGAAGAGGAACTCGAGATATTGATCCTGCACGTGCTGCGGTGCGTGCGGCGGGATGCGTTCTGTGGTGAACAGCCAGTTCAGGTCGCGCGCACGCGCCTTGTCGAAGCCAAGCTTCACCGGCGCGCGCAGGAACGAGGTGACGAGTCCTGCCTTGATGTACACCTGCAGATCGATGACGAGATCAAAGGCGAGCGCGCGAAGCCGCCTTCGCAGGTCGAGCATCCCGAGCCATCCGCGCGACTTGTCGAAGACGAGAATGTCGTCGACGTCCGGATGCCCGCGCACGAGCGAGGCGGGACCGGGCTGGAGTATCCACGTGATCGTCGAGCGGGGCTCGTGTCGCTTGAGCGCGGTGACGACGGGAAGGACGTGCACCGCATCGCCGATTGCACTCATCATCACGATGCAGATCCGGCGACCGCCGCTTCCGCTCGTCATCGCGAGAGCTCTATCAGCTCCCGTGCGCTGCTCTCGATCGCGAGCAGGTCCGCCTCCTCGATCGGCAGCCCCTGATTCCGGCGCCACTTGAACGCCGATCGCGAGAGGCGTCGGAGATTCGCGTCGAGCACGACCTGCGCGGCCGGCTTGTCGAACCAGACGCGATCGACGTCCAGCGCGTACGCCTCGACGCCACCGAAGTCGTTGTCGGCGATGAGGATATTCTTGAGGTTGAGATCGGGGTGGCGCGCGCCCGCGATGCTCAGCGACGCGAGCAGCTTGCCCGTAGCCGCGATGAGCGCGCGCTTCGAGTCCGTGCGGGACAGCATGCCCAGCGCTGCGGCGAGATCGCGACTCTTCGGCACCTCGCGCGTGACGACATCGGCGCGCCTGAACATCGGGCCGGCGGGGTACGTCGCGTACGCTACGATCTCCGGCGTCGACACCCTCAGATGACGAAGCTTGAGCGACAGCTCGAGCTCGTGCGGCGCACGAGTGGCGCCGAGGAACTTGTCGTCGCGCAGGGGGCCAAGCAGTCCGCCGTGCCGCGACCGTCGAACGACAACCGAGTCGCCGCTGGCGAGCGGTACCGCGTACACGAGCCCACGCCCCGTGAACGGCCGAGCCTCCGCGTGATGCTCGGCGTACTCGTAGAAGGTGCCATCGGCGAGCGCCTCACGCAGTGGCGCTTCGAGCGATGCGAGCGTCGCACCTTCCACCCGCGGCCGGCTCAGCGCGACGTAGCCCGGCGGGACCACGAATCCGCTCAAGTAGTCACGCTGTAAACGGGAATCGCCTGCGTCTTCCCCTTGAGCTCCATCGTTCCGCGCTCGCGCATCGGCGGCGCATCGGAGAGCACGCCGCGCATCGCCTCCGTTACGAGAATCTCGCCGCCGCCGGCCTCGGAGCAGAGCCGGCTCGCGATGTTCACGACGTCGCCAATCACCGTGTACTCGAGACGGCGCTCCGAGCCGATGTAGCCCGCGAAGCTCTCGCCGTAGCTCAGCCCGATCCCGATCTGCAGAGACGGCCGCCCCTCGCTCTCCCACTGCGCATTGAGCGTCTCGAGCTCGCGCATCATGTCCAGCGCCGCATCCATTGCGCGATCCGCATCATCCGGCGCGCCGATTGGTGCGCCCCACTGCGCCATCACCGCGTCGCCGATGAACTTGTCGAGCGTACCGCCGTGTCTGAACACGATCTCCACCATCACCGTGAAGTACTCGCTCAACAGTCGCGCGACCTCATCGGGCTTCATCGTCTCGGAGAGCGCAGTGAAGCCGCGGATGTCGCTGAACATCACGGCGACCGTGCTCTTGTCGCCGCCGAGCTTGAGTTGATGGGCGGAGCCGGCGATCTGCGCCGCGAGACGTGGCGCGAAGAAGCGCTCGAAGTTTCCGCGCACCAGAGTCTCGTGCCGAATGCGCTCGGCAAAGCGGCTGTTCTCCAGTGCGACCGCTGCGATGTTCGAGAAGGCCGTCAGGAACTCGAGGTCCTCCTCGTTGAAGCGATGCGTCGTCGTGATGTTGTCGACGTAGAGCACGCCCTGCACGACATCCTCAATACCAATCAACGGCGCGCACATCGCCGAGCGGACGCTCTGCATGAGGATCGACTGTCCCCCGAAGCGCTGGTCCTGCGGCGCATTGTCGGAGAGTACGGCGACCTTCTCGTCGACGACCATGCGCGCGATCGACTGCGGGATCGCCTTCCCCGTGATGACGCCCTGCCGGTCGCGCGAGATCGTCGGCACGCGCCCGCCGTCCGCGTCGACGAGCTCTATGGCGACGCGGTCGACATCGAGGATCTGGAAGACCAGCTCGGTGACCTTCTCGAGTAGCGCGTTGACGTCGACGGCGCGCGAGAGTCCCTTCGAGACCTCGAGCAGGAGCGCGAGTTTCTTCTCCGTGCGCGCGGCACCGTCGAGTCCCGAGCGAACGTTCTTCGCATCGGCGAGATTCGCTGCGCGAACGACGGAGGAAAGCAGGCCGTCGGGGCTGTCGTAGGCGCGCTGCTTGAGCACCGTCGCGCCGGTGGGCGGCGTGACCGCGCGCGTGCGCTCGTCCTGCGCACGTGGTGCCGCCTCCTGCACGATGAGGCGGAAGGGCACCTTCCCGAATGTCAGCTCGTCACCGACGACCACCGTCGCGCTATCGACGCGCTCGCCGTTGACGAAGGTGCCATTGCTCGATCCGAGGTCGGAGACCTCCACGCCGGCGGCCCCCGAGACGAGCTTCGCGTGCCGGCGCGAGATCGTCGGATCGAAGATGGGGATGTCGCTGCTCGACGCACGCCCCACCAGCAGCGTTGAGCCCTCTCGAAGCTCGAATGACTGCGCGCCGCTGGTGGAGACGATCCGAAAGGGCATGCCTTCAATATGCGGGGCCGCCGACCCGCGCGGCGAGGGGGCCGGACGCGCCGCTAGCGCTTCCGCACCTGAGCGATCGCCGTGAGCATGGCGCGCGCCTTGTTCTCGGTCTCCTCCCACTCGTTCGCTGGGATCGAGTCTGCCACGATTCCCGCGCCCGCCTGGATCGACGCGACCCCGTCGGCGATGACGCATGTGCGAATCGTGATCGCGAGGTCCATGCGACGGTCGCCTGCCGCGATGTAGCCGATTGCGCCCGCGTACGGACCACGTCGCTCGGGCTCGAGCTCGTCGATGATCTGCATCGCGCGCACCTTCGGCGCGCCGGTCATCGTGCCGGCGGGGAAGGTCGCGCGGAAGACATCGATGGCCGAGGCGTCGTCCTGCAGCTGGCCTTCGACCTGACTCACGATGTGGAAGACATGGCTGTAGCGCTCCACGACCATCAGGTCGGTGACCTCGACCGTTCCGTACTTCGCGATGCGTCCGACGTCGTTGCGGCCAAGGTCGACGAGCATGACGTGCTCGGCGCGCTCCTTCTCATCGACGAGCAGCTCGGCTGCCAGGCGCGCGTCGTCTTCCGGCGTGAGCCCGCGCGGGCGCGTGCCGGCAATCGGACGCACCGTGACGCGGCCACCGGCGACGCGCACGAGCAGCTCAGGCGAGCTGCCGACGAGCTCGAGTCCGTCGAGGATGAGGTGGTACATGTACGGTGACGGATTGAGCGCACGCAGCGCGCGATAGAGCGCGGCGGGGTCGAAGTCGAGTGGCACCTGGATGCGACGCGCGAGAAGAGCCTGGAAGCAGTCGCCCGCGAAGATGTATTCGCGAATGCGCTCGACATCCTGCTCGAACTTTGCGCGCGAGTACTTGAAGGTGCCCGTCGCGGGCGGCGCGCCCTTGTCGAGATCCAGCGGCGCGAGGCTGCCGGGGGCGCGAAGTCTCGCGATGGTCGCATCGATGTCGCGCAGCGCGGCGTCGTGCAGGCGCTCGAGATCCGCATCGCTCGCGCCCGCACTCACCGGCACGCCGACCACCACGCGCGCCTGCGAGCGCAGCGCGTCAATGATCACGAGCGCGTTGGTGAACACGAACAGCGCATCCGGCGCCTTGATTCCGCGCGGCGGAGCATGTGGGAGCTTCTCGATGTGACGTGAGATGTCGTACGAGAAAAAGCCGACGGCACCGCTCCAGAATGCGCCGAGCTCCGGAACATCGACGGGCGCGTGTAGCGCAACGAGCGCCTGGAGATCGGTCAATGGATCTGCGGGCGTGCGCGCGCCGTGCCAACCTTTGTCGGGCGTCCAGTCCTCGGCGACGCCATCGGTGAGGCGCCACGCGCCGCGCGGCTCCGTGCCCATGAAGGTGTAGCGCGCCCACGTCTCGCCGCCCGCGGGTGCGGACTCGAGCAGAAAGGCGAACGGTCCGCGACGAAGCTTCGCAAAGGCGGAGACCGGTGTCTCCCCGTCGAGCAGACAGTCGCGCCAGACGGGAATCAGCCCACCCCGCACCGCGAGCGCCTTGAAGCGATCGAACGTCGTCATCGACGCGCTTGCCGCACGTGAGACGTACCATGACATTTTCCAATCATGAGCAGAGTCCTCGCGGTGATTCGGGCCGCGTGCTGGGTTGCGCTGTGCTGCGCGCTCGCGCAGCCTGTGCATGCGCAGGCGTGGAACGACGCGCGCGCGAGTGAGCTCGTGGAGCGCGCGACCGAGCGTCGCGCGCAACAGCTCGCCGACACCGCGCTGCGTGACTACCACGCGACGGCGCACGGCTACCTCACCTTCCTCGCGCAGGTCGGCGAAAACTACCCCGATCCTCCCAAAGTCGTTCGCTCCGACGAGCTTGCGCTGGAAGTGTACTGGCGGGCGCCCAACCTCAGCAAGCAGCGCATCGTGGGTCGGCGCGACACGCTCGCGCTCCCCACCAACATCGCTTACCACCAGGACCACCTCGGGATCGTCCAGAACAACTTTCCGAGCATCATCCGGATAGGCGACGGCGACGAGGTGCGCGATGTGCCACATCCGCTGTCTGTCGAAGGGATGAACGACTACGACTTCGCGATCGCGGACTCGCTCACCATTCGTCTCCCCGACCACGCGGTACGGGTGTACGAGCTCCGCGTTCGCCCGAAGGATGTGTCGCAGCCGCGGTTGGTCGGTGCGCTGTACATCGATCGCGCGAGCGGTGACGTGGTTCGAATGGCTTTCACATTCACGCGTCCCGCCTATCTCGACAAGGAGCTCGAGGACATCTCGATCGTGCTCGAGAACGCGCTCGTGCAGGGGCGCTTCTGGCTGCCGCTGCATCAGGAGGTCGAGATCCGTCGCACGGGGAAGTGGCTCGACTTCCCGGCGCGCGGGATCATCCGTGGACGATGGGAGATCTCGGACTATCAGACGAACAGCGGACTGCCGCTCGCGCTCTTCTCCGGGGCGGAGATCACGAGCGCGCCGCTGCGCGAGCTCGCGAAGCACCAGTGGCATGGCCGCATCCTCGATTCGCTTCCGCACGACGTTCGCGCCGCGAGCGACGACGACGTGCGGAAGGTGCAGGAGGAGGCGCGGGCGCTCGTCGCGCAGCAATCTCTCTCTCGCGCGGAGGGCGCGTCACTGTCCGCGCGCAAGGTGTCGGACTTCGTGCGCGTCAATCGCGTCGAAGGGCTCGCGCTCGGTGCCGGCGCGAGCTTGCGCGCGGGAGCGGGAATCGTGACCGCGCTTCGCGCACGGTACGGCATCTCCGATCACGAGCTCAAGGGTCGCTTCGGCGTCGGGCTTCGTCGCGGCGACGGCACGGGACTCGAGCTCTTCGCCGTGCACGATTATCGCGACGTGGGCGATGTCGCCGAGCGGTCGACGGCGGTGAACAGCATCGCGTCGCAGGAATTCGGAAGTGATGCGACCGATCCGTACGATGTGCGCGGTGCGGGGATCGCCGCGGAGCTTGGCGTGCACGCGGGGCTTCGCTGGCGGCTCGAGGGCGCATGGGAGCGACAGAATTCGCTGCGCATTCACGCCTCGCCGGCGTGGGGGCGCTACGAGCCGACGATTCCGGCGCGGCGACTCGATGAGGAGCGATTCACTCTCGGGTTCATCCGACAGCCGTCGCTGATGCTCGGCGGCTTCGAGACTCGCTTCTGGGGACAGCTCCGCGCGGGATTCACGCAATCGCGCGGCGACGATGACGACAGCCGGTTCGCGCGCGCGATGCTCACCGCGCACGGCGAGCGCGCGCTTGGCGCGGGGCGCCTCGTGCTCGAGAGCACCGTGGCAGGACTCATCGCGCCGCCGGACGCTCCGCCGCAGGAGCTCGTCTATCTCGGTGGCGATGTGACGGGCCCCGGATACGGCTACCATCAGTTCGCGGGGCGCGAGGGGGGCAGCGCGCGCGTCGAGTGGCGCACGCGCGTGCCCTTCTTTGGATTGTCGCTCGGACCGTACGGTCATGCGCCCGCGAGTGCGACGCTCGCGCCCTTCGCGACGGTCAGCTACTCCGCGGACTCCCCCGCGTTCGCGCGCATCCCCGGGGGGTGGTATCCATCGGTGGGAGTCGGCGCGCTCGTGCTCTTCGACATCATCCGCGTCGACGTCGCGCGCGGACTTCGTCGCGGGCGATGGACGTTCTCGCTCGACGTCACCCGCGACTTGTGGCCTATTTTGTAGGTCAGCTCGGACCGCCGCCGCACGCCGTCACGATCGTCTGCGCGTCCTTCTTCGACGCATCCGACGCCGGCTCCTGCGTCGGCGTCGTACCGCGGCGCGTCTGATAATGCGACGTCGTTCCCGCGGTCACGGTGATTTTGGTGCTCCCCTTTTCGGGCTTCGTCGTCGCAGAGATCACATCGAAGCGGCGGAACTCGTCGACGTAGCGCACGTTGCTCGTGTCGTTGCGCGTCGCCTCGATGCCGCGCTTGTGGTCGACCACGCGAACGTCGTAGCCGAGCGTCTTCGCCCGTTCGGCCAAGCAGTTGACGGTGACTGAGACCGTCTGATCAGAAAGGCCGGTGACGGTGGGCCATGTCGACTTGAAGCCGCCGCACGCCGCGAGCAGCACGATGCCGGTGAGGGACGAGAGGACGGAGAGCGTACGGATCATGATGTGCTCGAGATTGTAGGAGGACATAGAGGGCGCAATGTTGCCGCCGGATCGCTGGGAGAGAAGCTAACGCTCGCAGATCACTTGAACAGGATGGCCGCCTCGACGTTGCGCAGTGTCACGCTCCGTACGGCCGGCCCGAATGACCCATCGCGATGCAGGGGGTGCATGGGGGCTGGAAGTGGAACGACGATCCCGGTGGAATCGGCATAAATTTGTGGCCGCCAGTCGACCTGCGGACGGATCACGACGTACGCGTGATCGAAGTCGCGCGCGTAGATGCGGTATTTCTGTCCTGCCGCGTCAGTTCCGCTCGCGATCGAGTGACGCACCTCCCGCGGATGTCCGACGTCGGCTTCGACCGCGGCCATCCAGACGGTATCCGGGCGCACGTTCCACAGGTTCTGCTGGTCGAACGAGAGGCGCGATGGATCCGCAGGTACCGCCATGTAGTAGCTGGCGAGCTGGACGATCTGGCCGCGCTCGAGCTGCGACGAGTACATCCCGTTTGCGAACGACTTGAAGTTGGCGCTTCGAGGCCGCACCCAGTCGGTATACGTCCAGAGCGTGACGAACTCCGTGTACACGCCCTGCGCGAGCAGGTTGTCGATCTGCGTCCAGCGCGCGGCGAGACGATCGTTGAACGGATAGTTCGTGCGCTCGAGATGCGCGCCGCCGCCGGCGACGACGATCGCAGAATCCGGGGGCGTCCAGTACTCGCCGATGTTGATCAGCAGGAAGCGCGGCTTGATCGCCTCGTGCACCTTCGCGATGAGTGTCGTCTCCGACGTCATGTACGCAGCGGGCGTCGCAAACTCATCGCTGGGCTTCGAGGCGCCACTCATGCCGCCGCCGAACTCGTCGAGGAAGACGCCGTCCTCGTTCTGCGCGACACGCTGCAGCCGATCGACCTGATACGCGCGCTGTCCGGCGTCGGCGGGATTGATCGCAAAGCGCATCGAGTCCCAGATCTTCATCTGTACGCGATGCGCGGCATCGTGGCCACCGCGATGCAGGAACGCGTTCTCGATGTCGTATTGCCGGTGCGAGTCGTACCACCGCTGCATGTCCTTGAAGTAGCCGCTGGCGATGTTGTCGCCGGCGCCCTTCTGCCCTGGAATCTGCACGGTGTACTGCAGCGCGTACGGGAAGTGGAGGATCGTGGGATCGACGGCCTTCCACATGTCGCGCGGGCCGCTCATCACACCGTCGAGTCGTGCACCGAGGAACTCGAGTGTCGCCCGCTGGTCCGACGGGGAGGCGTAGCGCGAATAGAAGTCGGAGTAGAACAGGTTGATGTGCGAGAAGTGAGGCGACCGCGCCGCACGGCTGCCGCGCGCGCGCGCGGGCTCGAGTCGCTGTGTCGGAGCAGCGGCCTCGACTCGTTGCGTCGACACCGTTTGCGCGGGCGTGGTCGAGGCGGTGCGCGCAGAGACCGGAGTGTTCCCGCCGGAGCGAAAGACGCTCACTCGCGTGCTCGCGAAAGCATTTCCGATGCGCGCGTTGATGCCGGTGACGCCCGGAGCGCGCGCCGTGACGAGCCCCTTCCTGTCGACGCGCGCAATCGCCTCGTTGTCGCTCGACCAGACGACGGTGACGGGCGCCTCCTGCGAGGCGACGACGACCACGGGCTGCAGCGAGGTCGTATCACCGACCACAAGGTCCACCGAGCGCCGCGACATCGACAGCTGCAGCGTCTCCTGCGCGTTGCCGCGTCGGCACGCAATACATCCGATGAGCGCGAGCAGCGCCGCCGTGCGCCAACGCATCGCGCTCACGAGGTGATCACGGCGTGTTCTGACGCTCGCGCGCAGTTGGAAGGCAGTCGTTCTGCGTCGGCGCCGTCGGCTTCACGCGCACGCTCTTCGCAGGAATGCCCACGTACACATGGTGCGCGCGCACATCGCGCGTCGCCACGGCCATTGCGCCGACCATCGCGTCGCAGCCCACGTGGACTCCCGCGAGGATCGTTGCGTGATACGTCACGCGGACGCCGTCCTCGAGCTGCGTTTGCGCATCCGTCACGTCGCGCTGGTCGACGATGCTGTGGGTGTGCGAATAGATGTTCGCGTAGTCCGAGATCGACACCTTGTTTCCCAGCATGACTCCGCCGCGATCGTCGAGGAGAACGTTGCGGTGTACGACGACGTCGTCACCGACCTCCATGTTGTACCCGAAGGAGAACTCGACGTTCTGAAACGCCTTGAAGCGCTCTCCGCAGCGCTTGAATATCATCTTCGCGAGCATGCGACGGAGGCGCACGCCAGCCTCTACGTTCTGCCCGCCCATCACCGTACGGTCGAAGCTGTACCAGAGCCAGAGCAGCGGCTTGACGCGCTGGAACCTCTCGTCGTCGCACTCGGCGTAGTACTCCGGCTCGAGCGTGACGTTGCGCGGATCGAGCGCCATGAGCGACGCGCGCGTGGCGAAGGGGAGTGACTCATCGTTTACCGCCGTCTCCCACGAGCTCGCGTAGGCGGGGAAAGTGAGCTCGCACAGCGTGCGCCGGCAGATCTCCGAGCGGTCCGCGTTCGGCGCGGCGAGCTCGTGGCCGAGTTGCTCGACCCAGGCGTCGATCACCGGGAGCCCGGACTGCGAGGGAAGCTTGCGGAGCGGATAGATGGCCATGGACGGCTGCGAGTTGATGGTGGCCCGAACGAGGGTCCCTCCAAAGCTACCAGCGAAAGCGGCCGCTCACACCTCGGACGCGGGCGCCTCTTCCGGAGCGTCCGAGCCCGCCGGCTCGGCAATCGCGGCCGCCCTCCACGACGGCTCGCCGACCAGCTCCACCACTGCCTCGGCCAGCTCATCGCGCCCGACCCTGGCGACCGTGCTGAACGGAATTACCTGCGCCTCCTCGAGGCCCAGCGCGCTCGTCAACGAGATGATGCGCTGCTTGAGCTCCGTGGTGCGCAACTTGTCGATCTTCGTCAGCACCACCACCGTCGGCGCGCCGATCTCCGCGAGGAACTCGAGCATCAGCAGGTCGTCAGAGGTGGGCGGATGCCGTGAGTCGATGAGCTGCACGACGCCGCGCAACGGCGCGCTGATGCGCAGATACCCCTCGATGAGCGGCCGCCACACCTCGCGTGTCGTCTTGGCGACGCGCGCGAAGCCGTAGCCCGGAAGATCGGCCAGCACGAACTGGTGGTTCACCCGAAAGAAGTTGATCTCTCGCGTCTTCCCCGGCGTCTTGCTCACGCGCGCCAGCGCCTTGCGACGTACGAGCGCGTTGAGCAGCGACGACTTGCCGACGTTCGATCGTCCGCTGAACGCGACCTCGGGAAGCGTGAGATCGGGCGGCCGCCAGCCAGTAGGCGACGCCATCCCGCCGAGGAACTCGATGTCCCGGATGATCAACGGGTCGGGAACCTTCACGATCTCGCTCAATGCGTGACCATCGCCGCGATCTCCGCCTGTACAGCCGCGCTTGCGGGGCGAAGCGCGTGCGCGAGCACCTGATCCATCGTCGACACCGGATGGAAGAGCAGCCCGTCACGAATGTCTTCCGGGATCTCCTCGATCTCGCGCGCGTTCCCCTCGGGAATGATGATGTGGGTGATCCCCGCGCGCCGCGCCGCGACGAGCTTTTCCTTCAGCCCGCCGATCGGCAGGACGCGCCCGCGCAGCGTGATCTCGCCCGTCATCGCCGTGTCGCCGCGCACGGGCACGCCCGTCAGCGCGCTCACCACCGCCGTCGCAATCGCGATGCCCGCACTCGGCCCATCCTTCGGCGTGGCGCCGGCCGGCAGATGCACGTGGATGTCGCGCGTCTTCGGAAATTCGGGATCGATGCCGAGCATGCTCGCGCGCGAGCGCGCGTACGTCATCGCCGCGTTCGCCGACTCCTTGAGCACGTCGCCGAGCGTGCCGGTGAGCTGCAGCCGTCCGCGCCCGCGCACGACCGCCACCTCGATCTCGAGCAGATCGCCGCCCACCGTGGTGTACGCGAGCCCCGTCGCCACGCCGATCTTGTCGTCCAGCGTCTGCTCCTCGGCCTCGTACGGTGGCACGCCGAGCAGCTCCTTGAGGTCCGCGACGCCGACATGCTGCGGCTCGGGGATCAGCTGATTCGCGGCCGCTGCGCGCCGCGCGAGCTTCCGCGCGATGCGGGCCATCCGCCGCTCCAGATCGCGCACGCCGGCCTCGCGCGTGTACAGTCGCGTCACCGCGGGAATCACGTCAGCGTCGATCGTCACCAGCTTCGGATCGAGCCCATGCGACGTGAGTTGACGCGGCACCAGAAATTGCCGCGCGATCGCGTGCTTCTCGTGGTCGACGTAGCCTGGCAGGCGGATGATTTCCATCCGGTCGCGCAGCGGCTCCGGGATGTTCGCGAGCGAGTTCGCCGTCGTGACGAACAGCACCTGCGAAAGATCGTAGTCGACCTCGAGATAGTGATCGTTGAAGGCCGTGTTCTGTTCGGGATCGAGCACCTCGAGTAGCGCGCTCGACGGATCGCCGCGCCAGTCCTGCCCCATCTTGTCGACCTCGTCGAGCAGGATCACCGGATTCACGACGCCGGCACGACGCATCGCCTGGATGACCCGGCCCGGGAGCGATCCGATGTACGTGCGGCGATGTCCGCGGATCTCAGCCTCGTCGCGGACGCCGCCGAGCGACATGCGAACGAAGGTGCGCCCGAGCGAGCGGGCGATCGAGCGGCCGAGCGATGTCTTCCCGACGCCGGGGGCGCCGACGAGGCAGAGGATCGGCCCCTCGAGCTTGCCGACGAGTGCGAGCACCGCGATGTAGTCGAGGATGCGATCCTTCACATCGGTCAGCCCGAAGTGATCTTCGTCGAGTATCGCCTGCGCGCGTGCGACGTCAATCACGTCGTCGCTGCGCTCGGTCCACGGGAGCGCGACGATCCAGTCGAGATAGTTGCGCGCGACCGTCGACTCCGGCGAGAGCGGCGCGGTGCGGCGCAGCTTCCGCATCTCGCGATCCGTGCGCTCGCGCACCGCGGGCGGCAGATCCTTTTTCTCGAGCGCCGTCGCGAGCTCTTCGAATCCGTCGCCCTCTTCCTGTCCGAGCTCGCGATGGATCGCCTTGAGCTGTTCCTGCAGATAGAACTCGCGCTGATTCTGAAAGAGCGAGCCGCGCACCTCTCCTTCGATCTTGCGCTCGAGGCGCAAAATCTCGATCTCGGAGGTAAGCGTGTCAGCGAGCTGTGCCCACAGCGCTCCGATGCTCGCCGACTGCAGATAATCCTGCCGCTGATCGAGGCGCACGAGCATGTGGGCGGCGATGGCGAAGGCCTGTTTCTCCCGTGCTTCGGTGCCCTGGACGAGTGCAACCACCTCGGCCGGAAGCCTCCGATGGAGAGCAACGTACTCCTCGAAGAGCGTGACGACGCGGCGCGCCATCGGGCGATCGTCGACGTCGCCCGCGGGCTCGTCGAGCGCGAGAGGGGTGATGATCGCGCGCAGCACTTTCTCCGTTGGTGCATAGCGAGTCACCTTGGCGCGCGCGACTCCCTCGACGAGCACCTTCGTCGTGCCGTTCGGAAGCCGGGCCACCTGCAGCACGCGCCCAGCCACACCCACGCGGAAAAGATCGCCGGCCGCCGGATCCTGCGTGTCCGCCGTGCGTTGCGCGACCAGGAAGATCCAGCGGTCGCCGGCGAGCGCTTCCTCGACCGCAGCGAGTGACGCCGCTCGCCCGACGAGCAGCGGCATCACCATGTAGGGAAAGATCACGACGTCGCGTAGCGGAAGCACCGGCAGGCGCTCGTCGAGCTCGAAGCTTTCCTCGTCGCGAGTCAGGGTGATCGGCATCCTTCAATATAGCTCGCAGACGGCAAGTCGCCGGGCCAGCTGTCCGCTCTTGCCATCGGGCTCCATACGCTTTGGCGCGCCCGCATGCATGTTTCCCGATGCGTCATGAACGAGGGTCGGTCGGCCTTCACGACATGGTCGTGTCTCTCGTCCCCAGAGGTGTACATGCGCCGACTCGTTTCACTGCTCGCGGTTCTCGCGGCAGCGCCTCTCTCCGCCCAATCCAATGCGCGCCCCTGTCCCGCCGGTGCCGCGCTGATCGCAAGTGTTCCGCAGGCCACCGATGCGATGCCCGGCATGTCGATGGCGACCGCGGGTTCCGCGGTGCAGGTCGACAGCGTGCGCCACGAGATGCGCATCGTCGCCGGCCCGTTTCGCATCGCGCCGATGGCGCACGAGACCGATGACATGATGATGATGGACACGCCGGTGCTGCGCGTCGCGTGGCCGGTGAGCGGATGGGTGCGCGGCTACAGCGTGCAGCTCTGCGACGGCGACGCCACCGGCGGTAAGGCGCTCGCGCAGGGGATGGTGCACCATGTCGGCATCGCGAATTACAGCAGGCGCGAGCTGCTCTATCCGATGGTCGAGCGGCTGATGGCGGTCGGGAAGGAGACGCCGCGCGTCTCGCTCCCCGGCAATGTCGGCGTTCCGCTCGCGAGCGGCGACACGCTCGGACTCTACTCCGCCTTTCACGATGTGAACGGCGCGACCGTCGAGCGCGCGTACGTCATCGTCACGCTCCCCTGGATTCCCGCGGGACACGCGCATCCGATCGTCGTCATGCCGTTCTTCGCCGACGTGAATTGCGTCATCGGCGGCACCTCGGCGTGGGATCTCCGCCCCGGCCGCTCCGAGAGGAGCTCCGAGTTCACGATGCCGTTGGGTGGAGCGCTCCTCGCGCTCGGCGGCCACGTGCACGACTACGCGCGCTCGGTGCGTCTCGAGGATGCGGAGAACGGGAAGGTGCTGGTGAAGCTCGACACGAAGCTCACGGCTGACGGGCATCTCATCGCGCTGGGGAAGCGCGTCTTCGGCTTCCACGAGGAAGGGCTGGCGCTCATCGCGCATCACAGATATCGCGTCGTCGCCGTCTACTACAATCCGACGGGGCACACACTGAAGCAGGGCGCGATGGCGTCCATGGCCGGTGCGTTCATGCCGGACGATGTGGCCGAGTGGCCGAAGCTGGATCGGACGAGCCTCGATGTGCAGCGCGACATCGCGAGCGTCGGCGCGCACGACATGGTGCAGTAACGGCGGCTGGCAGCACCAGGATATAAAACGGGGACGCCGATTCGGCGTCCCCGTTTTCTCTTGAATTCAAGATATTTCGATCAGGCTTCCTTCTTTTGCCGCTTGGGCGAAATCTCGAGGAGCGGAGGCGTGCCGTTGAGCACGCACGACTCCGTGATCTTGACCTCGGTGATGTCGTCGCGGCTCGGGAGATCGAACATGACGTCGGTCATGAGCTCCTCGAGAATCGCGCGAAGGCCGCGGGCCCCCGTGCCGCGCTTCAGTGCGCGCTGGGCGACGCCACGAAGCGCCGCTTCGTCGAAGGTGATCTTGACCTCTTCGAGCTCGAAGAGCTTCGTGTATTGCTTCGTCAGCGCGTTCTTGGGCTCCTTGAGGATGCGCACGAGCGAATCCGCATCGAGCGCCTCGAGAGCGACGGTGACGGGGAGGCGACCCACCAGCTCGGGGATGAGCCCGTAGCGGAGGAGATCGTCCGGCTCGACGTCGGCGAACGGGTTCTTCGCGAGATCGGTCGCCTTGCCGTTCGCCAGTTCTTCCTTCGTGAAGCCGATCTGCCGCCGACCCGTGCGCGCCTCGATGATCTTCTCGAGGCCATCGAACGCGCCTCCGCAGATGAAGAGGATGTCCTTCGTGTTGATCTGGATGTATTCCTGCTGCGGGTGCTTGCGGCCACCCTGCGGTGGAACCGAAGCGACGGTGCCCTCGAGGATCTTGAGGAGCGCCTGCTGCACGCCCTCGCCGGAGACATCACGCGTGATGCTCGGGTTCTCGCTCTTGCGCGCGATCTTGTCGATCTCGTCGATGTACACGATCCCGCGCTCACACTCGGCGACGTTGAACTCGCCGGCCTGGAGCAGTCGTACGAGAATGTTCTCGACGTCCTCACCGACGTAGCCCGCTTCGGTGAGCGTGGTGGCGTCCGCGATCGTGAAGGGGACGTCGAGGATTCGCGCGAGCGTCTGGGCCAGAAGCGTCTTGCCGACGCCGGTGGGACCCATCAGCAGAATGTTCGACTTGTCGAGCTCGACGTCGTCGTCACGACCCGTCGTGCAGTTGATGCGCTTGTAATGATTGTAGACGGCGACTGCGAGCGCCTTCTTCGCGCGCTCCTGTCCGATCACGTACTGATCCAGCACATCCTTGATCTCTTGCGGAGTGGGGACTTGTGTGATCGCCTCCGCTACTTCTCTCTCCTCATCCTCTGCGAGAATCTCGTTGCAGAGGGAGATGCACTCGTTGCAGATGTAAACAGAAGGGCCCGAGATGAACTTCCGCACGGAGTCCTTGGACTTGCCGCAGAAAGAACAGCGCAGGTGTTTATCGTGACTCATTGGCATCCGCGAAAACGAGGGGGAGCGGGGTGCAGGCGCCGAGATTCGAACAGGGCGCGTAGGAGGCGCTATTAGTTAACACGCCCCCCGCGAGACGGTCAATCCACTTGACAGCCTTGTGAATCATTTCACAAGACAGCCTTCTTCTCCGCGGGTACAAGCGCGCGTTCCTGCGCGATCACCGCATCGATGATCCCGTATTCCTTCGCTTCTTCCGCGCTCATGAAGCGATCCCGATCGATGTCCCGCTCGATCTGCTCCACCGCGCGACCCGTGTGCTTCGCCATCAACTCGTTCATCTTTGCGCGCAGGTACAGGATCTCGCGCGCCTGAATCTCGATGTCGGCCGCGGTGCCCTGCGCGCCGCCGGACGGCTGGTGGATCATGATGCGCGCGTGCGGCAGTGCCATGCGCTTTCCCGGACCGCCCGCTGCGAGCAGGAACGCTCCCATGCTCGCTGCCATCCCCATGCAGATCGTGCGGATCGGCGCATTCAGGAACTGCATCGTGTCGTAAATCGCCATCCCCGCGCTGACGCTGCCGCCCGGGGAGTTGATGTAGATGTTGATGTCGCGCTCGGGGTTGTCCGCATCGAGGAAGAGCAGCTGGGCAATGATGATGTTGGCGACATCATCGTTGATCGGCGTGCCGAGAAAAATGATGCGGTCCATGAGGAGCCGCGAGAAGATGTCGTACGTGCGCTCGCCGCGGCTCGACCGCTCGATGACGTACGGGGGATAGATGGACATCTGCGATTCCCGTTCTTTGAGAAATGGGTGCGTCGGTCCGGGTGCTCCGGAGCTACGCGTGCTCTATCAGGTTCTTCTCACTCAGCCAGGCAAACACTTTGTCCTCGGTGATGCTCCGCTCGAGCTCCTTGAGTCGCCCAGCCTTCTGCAGCGATGCGTAGACCTGTCCGGGCTCTGCGCCGCGCTTCGCAGCCACGTCCGCGACACGCTCATCGATGTCTGCTTCCGTTGCCGCGAGTCCTTCGCGTGCGGCCAGCGTCTCGATCACGAGATCGCGACGAACCTGCCGCACGGCCATGGGTCGAAACTCGGATCCGAACTTCTCTCGCTCCGACTCCGGAATCTGATACGCCTCGCCATACGACTGCACGAGCTGATTGACCCAGCTCGGCGGCACGTCGAACGGATTCGCCGCGAGCAGCTCGTCGATCAGCTTCTGGCGCACTTCCGAATCCGCTTCGTGCTCCGCGTGCTTCGAGAGATCCTCGCGTACGGTTTTGTTCAACGCGTCGAGTGAATCGAAGTCGCCGACCTCGCGCGCGAACGCATCGTCGAGATCGGGAAGCGACTTGCGTTTCACGTCCGTAACAGTGACGCGTACCTTCTTCGTTTTGCCACGCTGCGCTTCGTCCGGGAAATCGTCGGGCCACTTCACGGGGCGCTCGGTCGACTCCCCGGGCGTCGTCTCCATGATGAGCTCCTCGATCCCCGGAATCGCCTGGGCGCCGCCGAGGACGAGGCGGTACTCCTTGCCTTCGGGCATGGAGCCGTCGTCTTCCGCGGTGGCGAGCTGCACGACCACCTGATCGCCCGGCAGCGCACGCTCGGCCACCGGCGACCATGTCGCGCGCTGCTCGCGCAGCGTGTCGACCTGCTCGCGAAGCTGCTCGTCGCTCACCGGCTTCGATGTGCGCGTGACCTTGAACCCGGATGTGTGCGGGAGCTCGATCGAGGGGCGAATCTCGAGGTGCAGCTGGAAGGTCAGCGGCTGCCCATCTTCGGCCTTGAGGTCGTGAATGTGCGGCTGCGTTGCGAGGTCGAGCTTCTCGCGATCGATGACTTCCTTGAACGCCGCCTGCACGAGCCCTTCGATGGCTTCCTGCCGAATGGCCGCGGCGAACTTCTTTCGCACCATCCCAGCGGGCGCCTTGCCGGGACGAAAGCCGGGGAGACGCACCTGGCTCGCGTAGCGCTTGGCGGCGCGGTCCTCCGCCTCCCGCACTTCCGGAAGCGGAACGGAGACTTCGAGGAGGCGCTCGAGCCCCTCGGTTTTGACTGGCGTGATGTCTATCTGCATGGGGGAAAGATAACTCGTTCCCACGCGCGCTAGTGCTCGGCCTCCGCCCGCTCGTGCGCCAGCGACCATCCCTGGTGGATGGTTTCCATCACGGAGTCGGGGCGTGTGAGCTGGATCATGTGGCCCGCGTGAGGGAGAACGACGAGATGCGAGTGGTGCACCTGATTGTGCAGGCGGTACGCGTGCCGCGAGGGCGAGGCGACGCGATCGCCATCACCGGCGACGATAACGAGGGGCATCTCGACATCCGCGTAGCGCGTGACGAGTCCCGCGGCCGAGCGGAGCGCGGCGGTGTTGCGCGCGAGGCGGCGACGTTCGCTCGGGCGACGGGTCGCGGCGGCTTCGCGCAGCGGCACCAGCGTATCGGCGAAGGGGACGGGCTCAGGAGCGAACTTCGCGCGGAGCGCTGCGTCGTGCGCAGGGCGCCCGACCATCGGTGCGACCAGTGAGCCGAGCCGGCTGACGACGCGAATGTGCGGGTCGGTCGCGCGAATCGACGCGTCGGCGTAGCAGAGGGGGTTGATGAGGACGAGGCCGGAGAAGTCCGCCGGATAGCGGAGGACGAGGGCGAGCGCGACGACCGCGCTCCACGAATGCGCGACGAGTAGCGGCTGCTCGACCCCGAGCTCGCGAAGGGCGAGGCGGATGACGCGCGTCTGCGCATCGAGCGTCGTGTCGCGGCGCACGCGATCGCTGCCACCGCAACCGGGGCGGTCGATGAGGAGCGCGCGGAAGTCGTACTCGACGCGCGCGAGGAGTGGCGCCATGAAATCGGTGGCGTCGCCGTCGTCGCCCTGCAGGAAGACGACGGGACGTCCTTCGCCCCGGTCTATGACGTGGAGAGCTCCGTTTTCTACCCGCACCCGATGGCGTGCGACATCGACGGACGTGTGCCGTGCAGCGGGCCGTCGAGCGCGGGCGCGCAGCGCGACGATCGCCGCCGCACCTGCCATGACGATAACCAATCCCAAAGTCCAAGTGCCCACAGACTCCTCCCCGGAAGAGGTAGAGCGCTACGGTGTAAGGGGATACGGTATGCGTAATGAGATGCCACGTCAACAGCGGCTCCTCGAGATCGATGACTGAGTCATCGAATTGCCCGTCGGGCGAGCCGGCGTTGGCATGGGGCACGGGGGTATCTACCTCAATACGGCTGGGGGGTATGTATTTTCTCGCGTCACACGCTCCACTGGCTCGTCATCGCGGCGGCCGCCGCAGGCACCGGCGCGGCGCTCGCGTACTCCGTGGTTGCGACCATTGTAGCGGGATTCTTCACGAGCCACGGCGTCGCGCCGAATCTCTACTACGAGGCGGTGATCATCATCATCGCGCTCGTGCTGACGGGCAACGTGTTCGAGGCGCGCTGGGGCGTGAGCTCATGCGCAATCATTTCAAGCTTTGCGCGACATCCGCAATCAAGCAGGATGATGGGAAGGCGGATGCGATGTACGACGACCTCGTCGAGATGATGTACAAGCACAGCCAGTAGCGTCGACTTCTAGATCCACCCGGCTGCGCGGTACCACTCGAGCGTCGACCGGACGCCGTCGCGCAGCGTGACCTTCGGCTCGTAGCCGAGCTCCGTGCGCGCGTGCGTGATGTCGAAGGCGCGGCTCTTGGTGAAGAACGCAACGCGGCGACGGTAGATCGGGGGCTCGATGTTGAGCGGATCGCAGATCGCTTCGCAGAGCGCGCCGGCGGCGTAAAACGGCCACACGGGAAGGTGAAAGCCCAGTGGCTTCACCCCAGCCTCTTCGGCGATCAGACCCACGAGCGAGTTGAGCGACATGAACTCATCGCTGCCGATGATGTAGGTACCTCCGACCGCCGACGGCGATTCACCGGCCATCCGCACCCCTTCGACGAGATCGTCGATGTGCACCATGCTGAAGAGCGCGTCGCCAGGCCCGAGGATGGGGAAGCGGCGATGCGCGACTCCCTTGAACATCTTGAGGAGTCTGCGGTCGCGCGGACCGTACATCGGCGCCGGGCGGACGACGGTGAGCGGCACGCCGAGCCGCTGTGCGGTGGCGACGGCCTGTTGCTCGCCTTCGAGCTTGGTGCGTTGATAGATGTCGCCTGGGCTGAAGGGCGACTGCTCGTTTGCGGGGGGACGCTCGATGTCGCCGTGCACGCCGACGGTGCTGATGTGGACGACGCGTCCGACGCCGGCGCCCGATGCCGCGATAATGAGTCTCGATGGTCCTTCGACGTTGACGATGCGAAACTCTTCGTCGGGCAGTCCGACCTGACGAAAGATCGAGGCGAAGTGATAGACGGTGGACACGTCACGCAACGCGCGCGTGAGCGAGGCCGAGTCCTTCATGTTGCCGACGGCGACCTCGACGCCTGCGAGCTCCAGGGCGCGGGCGTGCGAGCGGTCGCGCACGAGCGCACGTACCCGGTAGCCACCGCCCACCAGTGCGCGCAGCATCGCGGATCCGGCGAAGCCGGTAGCACCCGTGACGAGGACGCGTCCGTGCTGGTCGCCGGAGGGGCCGGGAAGGCCGTACAAGTCCCCCGGTGCGTCGTAGGGTGGCGTCAACGTGCTGGCCCTGTGCAGGGTGTCCAATCGGCTAGTATAAGGCATGTGCATGGTAGACGCCCAAGGGGCGCGAGGCGTATCGCCTTCGCACGATGATTCGTCTTCGATCACAGTCGTCGTGTTGTACCTGGCCATCTTTGTGCCGTTCCCATAGAAACACAGCGCGTGGCGACCGAATCCCCCAAAACTTCTGGCACGCTTCGCACCACCCTGCATACGGTGGTGCGCGTGGTGCTCATCGCAGCCGCGGTGTATGCGCTGTGGCGATGGGTGGACTGGGTGCGGGTGTGGGGTGCACTGCGCTCGATGTCGCCGGTGGCGCTGTTGATCGCGGTCGCGCTCGCATCGGCGGATCGCGTGCTGATGGGGTTCAAGTGGCGGCAGCTGGTGCGTGCGGCGGGCGGCTCGCTGCGGTTGCGTGACGCGACGAGCATCTACTATCAGACCTGTTTCACCGATCTCGTTCTTCCGAACGTCGTCGCCTCCGAGGGGCTCAGGGTATACCTCGGCCGTCGGCTGGGGATACCACTGGCGCTCCTGCTCGGCTCGATGACCATCGAGCGGATGGTCGCCGCGGCGGTGGCGATCGTGTTGGCGGGCGCGGGGCTCCTGTATCTCGCGGCGACGATCGAGCCGCAGATGCGAATATTGTTTCTGGAGATCATCGCGGGCATGGCGGTCGTTGCGGTGTTCGGAATGCTGGCGGTGTGGTGGACGCCGCTGCATCGCTTTGCGGGGCGTGCGCTGCGCGAGCGCATCTCGCCGAAAGTCTTCGCGCTCCTCAGAAAGATCTCGGCGTCGCTCGTAGACTATCGCGGGAAGCCGGCGACGCTGGCACTCAACCTCGTACTGGCGATCGCGGAGAATCTGCTGCAGATCGTGAACTTCTACGTGATCGGCCGCGGGCTCGGCATCGTGGTACCGATGCTCCCGTTCTTCGCAGCGATCGCGGTGACGGCGCTCGTGCGCCGGCTTGCGATGCACGTCGAGGGACGCGGGCTCGGCGAAGGCGCGGCGGTGGTGATGTTTGCCCTGCTCGGGATTCAGAAGGATGCGGCGGTGGCGCTGACGTTCGCGCATTACGCGCTTTGGCTACTCGCTTCGCTGCCGGGGGCGTATCTGTTGTTTCGGAGCGGGGTGAAGTTTCGGGATCTGGCAGAGAGCTCGAACGTGGAAGTTGCCGGGTGAGTTAGCGCAGGTCGCGAGCAACCGGGGGGGCATGATTACCATCCGCCAGCTGATGTGGGTGTCGCTCGCCTTGTGCGCGAGCTCACGCACGTCCGCCAATGCGCAATCGCTTACGATCACGGGCCGCGTCGTAGACTCAAACGAGCAGCCGATCGTTCGAGCGATCGTCTATCTGAATCCGTCGAAGGTTGCGGCACTGACTCGGAGTGACGGGCGATATGAGATGGTCGTGCCGGACTCGATCGTTCACTCTCAGACCGTACCCCTCGTCGTCTTCAAGGGTGGTCGAGAGATGAAGACGGTGATGGTCGTGCTCGAGGGCCACTCCATCGTGCACGACTTTACTCTTCCGCTGGATACGCTGCGGAAGAAGAAATACGGCACGGCGCTGTCCCCGGATCTGCTGATGCATAGTCCGGGCTATGCGCTCACGATCTCCGGGCGCACCCTGAACCGTGAAGGCAATGCGGTCGACGGAGTCATGGTGTCGGTCGATTCGCTCAACGTCGGCGGGCAGAGTGACTCGCTGGGGAACTATTCAATTCTCATTCGGCAGCCTCGCGGACAGCGCGCCACGATCCAAGCTCGCCTGATGGGATTTGCCAAAGTCACCGATACGCTGACTCTCGTCGGAACCGCGATCCACCGTGATTTCGCTATGCTCGAGCCGTTCTACGCAGTCTCGACTTCCGCCGCGGCAGTGCTGAAGTGGAAACGCGGCATCGATCTGGCAGCAGGGCTCACGGATCTGGCTATCGGACCCCATATGCCTGGTGATCGCGAAATTCGCATCTGGATGCTCGGCGGAGTCGTCCACCCGTATTTTTTTCGTCTTCTGAATCGGAAGGGGAAGGTGACGGGAGAAATTATCTTTGCTAATCCGCCCAATGGAGGCAACGAACCGGAACATGCCAATCCGCGGGGCGGCCTTCCGTTGAAAAGCTGCACCAATTCTCCCTCGGACGTCGGCACCATATGCAAGGCGCGATTCAAAAAGGCACCGTCGTGGACGGCTCTGTGGCAGAGTCTCGATAGTCTGGATGTATGGCACATCGCGGACGAGGGCACGCTGGGACTTCGTGCGTCGATCGTGCTCGATGGAGAGTGGACCGTCGCGGAGCTCTGGAACGGAGAGTCGTATCGCGCGTGGGCCTACCATCCCGGAGTACACGATAGTCTGCCGGGCCGTGCGAGGGTGACCGAGATCGCGAAGCTTCTCTACGATATCGATTCCCAGAGCACGCCGTGACGGTGAGTGTCGCTGGCGAAGAGCTGGCTGAATCGTAGCTTCGTTGCCAATGGAACTCCACAATGCAGAGTGATTCTCGTCGACGCTTCCGCTCGATGCTCGGGGCAGCAGCTTTTTAGCGCCCCATTTTCAACGGAGGTGTTCTTCTGCAAGGCAGCCCTCCCCAAGAAAAGGCGTCTTTGAACACCCCAGCCTCCCGCGGCATCCGTGTGCGCACGATCACCGCCGGCGTCGCGATGGATCGCATCGGCGATCGAGCCGCCGTGGAGCGCGCACTCGACCTCCTCGCGCGCGCCCGCGCACGTTTCGAGGCGGCGGGCTACGAGGTGCAGACCACGCGCATCACGATGCCTCCGGTCATCGCCTCGCTCGACGCGACGGCTCGTCGTGCCGCGCTCGCGGACATCGCATCGATCGACGCGCTCGTCACATCGAAGGGAGCGGTGTGTAGCCTCGGGCCCGTGCTGATCGCGGATCGCGCCGAGCATGAGCTCGGAGCCTGGGCCGCCGAGGTGGTGAAGGCGACGATGAGCACGAGCTTCAGCGTGATGGTCGCGTCGCCCGCCGGCGGCGTGCACGTGCACGCGGCGCGAGTCGCGGCCGAGGTGATGCACGCGGTGTCGGGCGCGGTGCCGAACGGGAAGGGGAGCTTCCGCTTCGCCGCGGCGGCCAACATTCCCGCGGGTACGCCGTTCTTCCCCGTCGGATGGCACGAGGGGACGAGCTCGATCGCGATCGGGCTCGAGTCCGCGGATTTGGTGCTCACTGCGTTCTCTGACGCCAAAGATCCTGAAGATGCCCGGCGCACCCTCACCGAGCGCATGACGACGGAGCTTCAGAGCGTCGAGAAGATCGCCTCGGCGATCGCGAAAGACGAGCAGCGGCGCTACGGCGGCATCGATCCGTCACCGGCGCCGATGGGCATCGTCAGCATCGGCGCGGCGCTCGAGTCGCTGAGCGGCGTGCCGTTCGGCGAGGCGGGGACGCTCCGTGCGTGCGCGCTCGTCACCGAGGTACTGAAGAGCATCCCGGTGCTGCAGTGCGGCTACGCGGGGCTGATGCTGCCGGTGCTCGAGGATGCGGTGCTCTCGAAGCGCGCGATCGAGGGGCGATACGGGCTGCGCGACCTGCTGCTCTTCTCGAGCGTCTGCGGCACGGGGCTCGATGTGGTGCCGCTGGCCGGCGACACAGCTATCGAAACTCTTACCAACATCGTCCTCGACGTGGCCGCGCAATCGGTGACGCTCAAGAAGCCGCTGTCGGCACGTCTCTATCTCATCCCCGGCGCGAAGGTCGGCGACCCCGTGCACACCGGCGACCCGATGCTCACCGATGCGGTGGTCTTCCGTGCCTAGCGCTCAGAGGATGCTCTTCGCTCCGTCGCCCTTGGTGAAGAGCATACTCGAGTGCTTCTCGCCGACGACGGTCTGTACGATGTTGATCTGATCGTCGAACAGCTCGCTCAACATCTGATCGGCGAGCTTGATCGACGCGAGCGGCGCGGCGCTGGTCGCGCGAACGCAGAGCCAGAGCAGGTCGTTCGCGCGACGCGAGCCGCACCAGGCGAGCGGCACCGCGTGGCCGGACGCATCGACGACGCGGAAGGTGCCGTTCACGTACGCGAACGCCGCCGAGTCCGCGACGCGGTCGTCGTTCGGCGTGGCGACGTGGTTCCGTCGCGCGACCGCCGCCGCGAAGTCTCCGGCGAAGACGCGAATCATTCCCTGCAGCTGATGCGTGCGCGCGTCGTACGTCAGCTGTACGAGCGTGGTGTGCAGTGGATGCGCGGTCGCGCCCCTGGCACCAATAAAAATCGTCGCACACCAGACGGAGAGTCCAATCGCGCGCAACGCCCGCACACCGCGACGAGCTACCACGGCGCCCGCTCGATCGCCCAGTGCGCTGCGACTACCGCTACCAGCGACGACACCGCAATCACGCGCAGCCGCAGCGCGGTCGGCGCGCGCGCCGGAAGCTCCACCCACGCAATCGCTCGATCGATGCAAAAGAGCACCGTGAACGCCGCAATCAGCACCACGATCTGTCCGAGCTCGATTCCTACGTTGAAGCCGAACAGAGGCAGCGCGACGTGGTCGACGAACAAACTCTTCAGATAGCTGGCGAAGCCTGCGCCGTGCACGAGGCCGAATACCCCGGCGAATACGGGACGATAGCGTCCATTCCAGATCGCGCCGCCGCGGTCCTTCACCACGATGTTCTCGATCGCCGTGATCATGATCGTCAGCGGAATCAGAAACTCGACGAGCGCGGGTGAGATCGTGAGCACGCCGGTCACCGCGAGTGCGAGCGTGATCGAATGCCCTACGGTGAATGCGGTCACGACCCACAGCGTCTGCCGCCAATCCTGGAATCGATAGATGGCGGCGAGCGCCAGCAGAAACAGGATGTGGTCCATCGCGCTGATGTCCACGATATGACGAAAGCCCAGCTGGATGAACGTCGCGAGATCGCTCACTCGGCCACCGTCGCGGCGAGATATGGGTTGAGCGCGCGCGCGTGGTCGAGCTCACTCGCCGCGATCGCCGTCTTTCCGAGCGCCTTGTCGATCACCGATGCGTGATAGAACAGCATCGCGTCCTGCGTGCCGAGCGAGAGCGCGTGCGTCATCATCTCGCGCGCCTCCGTGTTGCGTCCGCTCTTGTGCAGCGCCCACGCGAGCACGTCGTAGCCGTAGATGTCCTGGCGCGTGCGCAGCTCCTCCTGCGCCTTCGCGAGCACCTCGCTCGTGCGCCGTCCGTGGTTCAGCAGAAAGAGACTCCACTCGCGATGATACGCGGTCGACTGTTTCGAAACCGCGACCTCCATGGCGTGCGCATACTCATCGGCCTTCGCGCTGTCGCCGAGGCCGAGGTACGCATCACTGATCGCGCCGAGCGTCGCCGGATCGAAGCTCACCGCAACCGCGCGCTCGCCGTAGTCGATCGCGCGCTGCCACCCGTGGCGCGCGGCTTCCAGCTTCGACATCGCGGAGAGCAGGCGATAGTCATCCGTGTGAACGGCGAGTCCGCGCTGATAGTCGGCCGCGGCCTCGTCCATCTTCCCGCGCCGAAGCTGCAGATCGCCCGTGCGCAGCCAGAACCACGCTTTCTGCTCGGCCGGCACCTCGGGGCGATCGATCACCGCGAGGAGCGACGTGTTGAGCAGCTTGTACGCTACGTCGGGATGCCCCTCGAGCTCCCTCCAGCGCGCCAGCCTCGGCGCCACCGATAGATCGCTCGTGTTGCCCGTCACCGAAGCGAAGCTCGCGCGCGCGTCGTCGTAGTGGCCGAGCTCCATCTCGATCTCGCCTACCGACGCGCGGAAGGCGGCGCTTGAAACGTCGCGATCGGAGAGATCCTTCGCGATGTCGAGCGCGTCGCCGAAGCGATGCTCGGAGAGCAGCGAAGCCGCGAGTGCCTGTCGCGCCTTCGTGTTGTGCATGCCACGATTCACGAGCGACTTGCGCGCAGCGGTTTCGGAGCGAAGGATGTCCTGATAGTCTCCCGTCGCACGCGCGCGCCGCATGTAGAACAGCGCGAGTGTGCCGAGCGCCATGCCGCCGGTCGGATCCCGGCGAGCGACGCCTTCGTAGAAGACGATGTTCGAGTCGAGCATCTGCGCGGGCGTCAAGCGCGGCGCGATGGCGACCACACTCGGACTCACAGCGCGCTCGCGATGCGTGACCGAGTGAATCACCAGCCCCGCCACGACTCCGAGCACGACACCAGCACCCACCGCGAGCCAACGATTTGCATTCGACATTATTTTCTCCGCGAGCCTCACGTGCCCGCCGCGCATTCGCGGCGGGACACGCTCGGCGACATCATGCCGGTGGCTTGAGATACGGGAATGCATCCGTGTGACGAACGGGATCCGGAACGTTGTCCGTGCACAGCGGCAGCGCGCCCGCGTCGCAGACCTTGTGTGCCGCATCGCCGAGCAACGGGCTGAAGATCGCCGAGAGTCCGGCGTCGACGACGTCGTCGCTGAGCTTGCGTCCACCGTAGCCGTTCGCCAACGCCCAGCTGAGCCATCCAGCCGTCGTCGGATCCTTGTCGAGCTGTACGATGAGCATGTCGGGAAGCAGAACCGCCGCCAGCGTGTTGCCGATGACGGGATCGCGACCGAACGCGGTCGGGAACGCCTTCACGGTCGGGGCGAAGGCGTCGACGTCAGCCGCCGGTCCGATCGAGCCGTGGAACGCGTGGTCCTTCTTCGCGAGAAATACTTCGCTCACCAGCGGATTTCCAAGGCGCTGCACCTGGTTGTATAGGCGCGGCGAAGGACCTGTGGAGTTGTTGTCGCTGCCGCAGGCGGTGAACGCCAGCAGGCACGTTGCGAGCGCGGGGCCGACGATCCGGCGTACGGCGCCGCGACGAATGAAGCCGTGTCGCATGGATGGTGTCCTCTGTAGAGTGCGCGTAGTGGATGTCATGTCAGCGGCTGATCGTGCCCCAGAGACCGATCTTGTCGCTCGCGGTGCCGTGCAGCTGAGACTTCGGAAGCTCGATCACGATCGACAGCACGTTGAACGGATGTCCGCCGGAGCCGCCGAGGATGTCGACTGCACTGCCGGGCGCGCGGAAGCTGCTCGCGGTGGCCGTGTCGGGGAGCATCGACAGCGGACCGGTAACCGGCTTGCGATCGGGGATGATGCGGAAGAACTGCTCGAGATCGATGTAGAACGGATCCTGTCGCGGGCCGGCGAACACCTGCATGCCGGAGCTCGAGCCAAGGACCGTCGCGACCTTGCCTGTCACCGTCGGATTCGACGAGGAAACCGTGTTGCCCATCGCGCCGAGCACCGGCGGGGCCATCGGACCTCGCACTTCGACGGTCTGGTCGGAGCCGGAGCCGTGGAACGTCACCTGGATGACCAGGTCTTCGTTCGCATCGCCGGTGTTGTCGACCTTGAACTGGTAGAGCAGGTTGTCGTCGAAGCTGGTGACGCCCGGCGCCGCCTCGGCAGGCGTGAGGAGCGCCCAGCTATTGAGCACGAGCGCGATGCGATCCGGCGAAGAGCCGGGAAATGCGTAGACATCCGTCATGTCCATCGACGGATTGAGCTCGACGTCGGCGGTGTCCTGGTGGTCGGACGCGAGAACGCGCTTGACTCCCACCCCCACTCCGATTGCCGTGACGACCACGGCTAGGATTGCGATCCAGAGGCGTGATCGCGTCCTGATGTTGTTGTGCCAATGCATGGCTTGCCCCCAAACGAGAAGAGAATTGGCCGCAGTTGCGGCCTCGGCATCGGGCGATACCGGCATCTCTACGAAGGGAGCTGAGGATTGGATCTGTGCCGCTTAAACGAACAGAGAGGCTGGCATGATTGCGCCTGGGCGTCGCTGGTGTTCAGTCGGTCTTGGCCGCGCCTACGAGGAAGGGAGTCGTGGTCGGTTGCGCGGAGCCGCCGGAAGGCTCGTTGGTCACCGCGATCGCGGCGAGCGAGTCGCTCGCGAGCGCATACGTGGTGCGCACGAGGGCCGAGCCGTTCGCGGTGGGGACGAACGTGCCCGCGCTCAGCTTCCTCGAGTCGCGTGTGATCATCCAGAGCTGGTAGGTGTGGCCGGGCTGGGGCGCGGGAAGGTTGTGCGCGACGAAGGTCCAATGATTCGTCGGCTGCTCCCAGAACATGCGCGCGTACGGCTGTGCGCCGCCTGTCGCGGCGGCGTCGATGACTCTGACCCCGGGGCCCGTGAGCTCGGCGACGATCGCCAGCTGCTCGGCGAGGCGGGTCTGCATCGTAGTCGAGGAATCGCGGAGCTGCGCGACGTCTGCCGCGAGCTCGTGCGCGGACGCGTGCTGATCGATGGCGTATGCGATCGATCCTGCGGCGATGAGCAGCGAGGCGGCCGCGAGCCAACGCATGAGGGCGCCGGACGATGGTGACGCGCTGCGCGATGGCGTTTCGGATCCACGCATCGGCGAGATGTCGGGGCGATCGGCGACGGCGCGCGCCATGAGTCGCGCGCGGAGGAGCGAGTCGCGCTCGGGCGCCATCGGTTTACGCGGCAGCGATGACGCAAGCGACGCGACGCCATCGCGGAGCGCCGTGAGATCGCTCGTGCACTCGGCGCACGTCACCGTGTGCGCCTCGAGGGCCGCCCGCTCCGACGGCGCGAGCGCATCGAGCGCTGCCATCGCGAGCAGCTCGCGCGCGGCGTCGTGCAGCATCGGCTCGCTCACAGGGTGGTCTCCCTATGCATGGCGAGGGGAGCGCGCAGCTTCTCGAGCGCGAGGCGCGCGCGCGTCTTCACGGTGCCGAGCGGAATCGAGGTGCGCGCGGCGATCTCGCTCTGACTCAAGCCGCCGAAGTACGCGAGCTCGATCACCTCGCGCTGCTCGGCAGGGAGCTTGGAAAGGGCGGTTGCAATATCGCGCGCGCGCTCGGCCGCTTCGGCGTTGACGTGCGGAGAGGTGACGGGAGCCATCGAGTCGGCGCGATCGGCGGCATCGGGCGACGCGGGTGCAGCGGAGTCGGTAGTGTCGATCGGATCTTCGGCGCGCCGGCGCATCGCGCGTTTGCGATCGAGTGAGCGGCTTCGCCCGATCGTCGACAGCCACGTGGAAACGGCGCCGCGTGAAGCGTCGTACCGTGATGCTTCGCGCCACGCCTGCCAGAACGTCTCCTCCACAGCATCCTCCGCCTCGTCGGGCTGCCCGAGCAAGTAATACGCGATCGTGTGAATGGTCGTTGCGTACCGGTCATAGAGGGCTCCGAGCGCTTGCTCGTCGCCGGTTGCCATGCGCGCCACGAGGGCCGCGTCGGTATCAGCGGCTTGCGGAGGCACGGAAGTCTATGATGGGTACGTTCACAGATCGCGTTGCGGATTCATCTGCGATCAATGTAGGGTGCAGTACGAAGGGCGCCAGTGTGGGCGGCCTCAGGCGCCGTAGTCGGGCGGAGCGGCGGAGCCGTACTTGTCGTGATCCATCCAGAGCAGAAGAAACCCCGCGCTCACCGCCGCGAGGGAGATCGCTCCGATGTTCGACGCGTTGGCGCGTGGGGCGAGATCGCTGATGAACTGGAGAGACATGGCGATGCCGAACATGAGATAGCCGAGCGCGAGGAAGATCCTCGTCGGATTCTTGATGATCGACCACGCGGCGTTGCCGAGGAACCAGGCCGCGAGCGCGGCGGAGACCCAGTGGATGATTTTCGTCGGGCTGTCAGCAGGGTGGGAGCGGGAGATGTACCACCCGACCAGCAAGAAGACCACGACGAGTACCACTTCGACCTTTCGACGGCTCACCTTTCGACTTGTACTCATGGTGTCTCGCTCCACAGCAACTTCCAGCCCGCGGTCACTTGCCGCCGTCGACCGAGAGCACCTGCCCCGTGATCCACCCCGCGTAGTCCGACGCGAAGAAGAGCACTGCGTTGGCAACGTCATCGGCCGCGCCGAGTCGCTTGAGCGCGATGCCTTCCAGGAGCGCGCGCTGCCCCTCGTCGCCGTACGATTCCCATTGGCGCTCGGTGGCCGCGTTGGAGCGCACGAATCCCGGGGCGACATTATTGACCGTGATTCCCCACGGGCCAAGCTCGTGCGCGAGCTGTCGCGTGAGGCCGATCTGCGCCGCCTTCGCCGAGGCGTACGCCTGGATGCCGGTGAGGCTGATGCCCAGCCCAGCGCCACTCGAGATGTTGATGATGTGCCCCGAACGCGCGGCCTTCATGGCCGGAGCCACCGCCTGCGCGAGAAAAAAGGCGCCGCTGACGTTGACATCGAAGATGCTCTGCCATTCCTCCTCGGAGACGTTCTCGAGTGGACGGCCGACCTGACCGAGCACGCCCCCAGCATTGTTGACCAGAACATCGACTCGGCTCGTCGCCGTCATCACGTCGTCCACGAGCGGGCGTGAGGCCAGCTTGTCACGCACATCGACTACTCGTGTGACGCACGCACCACCTGCCGCCTCGCAAAGGCGACGCGTCTCGGCCAGCTCGTTCTCGAGGAGATCGCACGCCCACACACGCGCGCCGAGCCGCGCGAATGCAACGGCGATCGCACGACCGAATCCGTGCGCGGCACCCGTCACGATGACGGACTTTCCGTCGAAGTCGAGCTTCATACGCGGGCCCCGTTCGGGATCATGACCATGAGCGCGTCGAGCGTTTCGAGCGACTGAGTTCGGGCTCCATTCTCGATGTCGTGAATGAGCTCGACGAGTCTGGCGGTGAGTGGCGCGGAAACCCCAGCTTCGTTGCCGAGCTCGACGATGATTCCGAGCTGCGCGTCGACCTCCGTTCTGCGCTTGCGCACGGCCAGATCACGCCAGATGCCGCTGTGCGTCTTTACCGACTTCCGGTTGTGCGCTACGAGGTGATCGAGCGATCGCTCGGCAGCTCCCTTCAGAGCGGATGGCAGGTACGACGCGGGATCGAAGCCGTCGAATCCCTCGGGACTCACGCCGCGCGCCTCGGCCACAGCCAGAATTTCTCGCGCGAGTGCGATATAGAGGTGGCGATATCGGGGGTCCGCTAGTGCGTCCGCGATCGACTCGTTGGTGAGCGCAGTGGCGAACAGCATCGCGCCGTACGCCTCCTTGCCCCACAGGTACCCCCAGATGTTCGGCGTGACGATCGCGC
>JBDTJH010000206.1:0-16295 GCA_039935955.1 Gemmatimonadaceae bacterium | reverse complement strand
GATGAGCAGCGTCCAGACCATCAACCCGCCGCTCGGCGTCAGCAGATCGCTCCTCGGAGCTGCTGATTCCTGCGCGGCGAGTGGAAGCGCGGAGACGATCGAGGCGGAGAAAACAGTCAGAAGCTTGGGCATGGCGATTCTGGAAAAATGGTGACGATTGGCGCGCCGCAGCCCGGGGCGCGGCGGCCGATCGGTCGATACTAGAAGTTGAACTTGCTCTGGATCAGGAACGTGACGACGATCGCGAATAGCGCCGCGCCTTCGATCAGCGCCGCGAGGATAAGACCAGCGGTCTGAATCTGACCAGCGCGCTCCGGCTGACGAGCCATTGCCTCGGCGGCCTGGCCACCGATGCGGCCGATGCCGAGCCCGGCACCGATCACCGCGACGCCCGCGCCGAGACCGGCACCGAACATCGCCCATGCACCCGTATACTCCTTCGTGTAGCTGGCTGCAGCTTGAAGCATCGGAAGAAAACCGTGCATTGTATTGCTCCTAAAGAACGTGATTCCTGCTGCTCCGCGCCGCGGTACGAAAGCGCTGCTCGTCAGCGAGACCCGGGTCTCAACGAGCTTCCCCGGTCGCTCGACCGGGTACGAGATCCCGCGCGAGGAGCATGATGCGCGGGACGGAAATGAAACGAGAGAGCGCTAGTGCGCACTCTCGCGTATGAGGCCAATGAACACGCTGGCGAGCAACGTGAAGATGAACGCCTGCAGGAACGCGACGAAGAGCTCGAGCATGCTGATCGCGACGCCCATCGTGATCGGAGCAAGCGCGATGAAGAAGCTGCCGAAGGTAAAAATGAGACTGATGAGCGCGAGCAGCACGACGTGGCCGGCCGTCATGTTCGCGAAGAGACGAATCGCGAGCGCGAACGGCTTGGTGAACTTTCCGATGATCTCCACCGGCGTCATGATGAACGTCATCGGGAGCTTCATTGCCAGCGGCTGGTCCGCCGGCCAATAGATGATCGTCTTGATGTATCCAGCGCCCTGCGCCTTCATGCCGGCGACCTCGACCACCACGAAGGTGATCAGCGCAAGCGTCGCAGTGACGGAGATGTTTCCCGTCGCCGTCGAGCCGTACGGGATGAGGCCGAGCAGATTCGCGAAGAGAATGAAGAAGAACAGCGTGAGCCCGAAGGGGACGTACGCGTTCCCGTGGGGCCCGACGTTCGGAAGGATGACTTCATTCCGGAGATAGAGCACGATCGATTCGATTGCGCCCGCAAATCCCTTCGCGTGTCCCTCGTGCGCCGTCTGTCGCTGATTCGAGGCCGCAGCGGGAATCATGATGCCGATGCAGAGCAGCGCCGTCAGCAGCAGGAAGACCACGTGCTTCGTCGGCGACATGTCGATGGCGAGCCCGCCCACGTGAAACGGCTTCCAGTGCGGCAACTCGTATTCGTGACCGCCCGGAAGTTCGAGGAAGTGCGAGTCCGTGATGTGCGGCGTGATGATGTCGACGTTCTTCGAGGCGGGCTGCGTGAGATGATCGCCCACCGGTCCGTATGTCGACGTCGAGTCCTGCGCGCGCACCGGCGCAGCGATGAGGATCATCAGCGAGAGAAGGAGCGTGCCGAATTTCATGACTTGAGCAGCACCGGTTCGAACAGCGTGGAAACGAAGAAAAAGGCAACGAGGCTCACGAGCGCCGCACTCGTCGGAAGATCGAGCACCTTCACGAAAATCAGCGCGTAGATCGCCAGCACGCCGAAGCGAAGCAACATCCCCAACCCCCACCCCGCAACCACGTTCGTCGCCGCGAAGGCGCGCGCGACCGTGAACGAGCAGAGCTGCACCACATACGCGATCGTCGCACTCACTACGATCGCGTGACGGTCGGCCGCAGTGGGAAAGGCGAACGTCAAAATCCACGCGAGCAACACGATCACGACCAGCGAAAGTGCGGCGAAGATCGCGGTCTTCTTCACTTGTCACCAAAGCTGCGACTGGCGGCCATGATGCGGCGATAGAAGCTGTAGAACCCCGCTGCCGCGCCCACGAACACTCCGACCATGAGGAGCCACGGTGCCGTGCCCAGCTTCGAATCCGCCCACTTCCCGATGTAGAGAAAGAGGAGGATCGCGACGACGAACTGCACTCCGGCGCCGGCGAACGACGACGGCGAGGGACCCTGATTGCGCTCGTGTCCGGAAAGATTGTCGTCAGCCATTTCGCGAGGTGAATTTACCCGCTTGTGAAATTTTTCGCAAGGAATTCAAGGGGTCTCACGAAGAGACACCGAAGGAACCGTGCTGAACGTGAAAGTCCTTCACTCTTCACGACTTACCGTTGCCGAAACAGTTGCTATAGCGTCTTTCTGTTGATAACTTGGCTCGCGTCACTCTTGTGACCGTCCGCCCTCACTTCTTTCGTTCAGCAGACCAAAAAGATGACTCGCCGCTCGATTACCTGGATCCTCTGCATCGCCGCCATCGCGCTCGCCTGCGGTCCGCACTCGCGACACGGAGATGGAGATGCACACGCCAGTGTACCGAGCGCGCATCAACCTGCCGAGCATCCGTTCGCGGACCCATCGCTCGCCGCGTCGGCAAAAGTCGCAGTTGGAAGCAGCGTCAAGCTCGCGCTGCAGGTGACGAACCTCGCGAGCCACTCTGTCGAGGTGAACTTCCCCAGCGGACAGACGCACGAATTCATCGTCCTCGATTCAGCTGGCGCCGAAGTCTGGCGCTGGAGCACCGGGAAGATGTTCACGCAGGCGTTTCGGAATCGCAATGTCGATGCGAACGCCACGCTGTCGTTCAGCGAACAGTGGAAGCCGGAGGGCCGGCACGGGAAGTACACCGCGCTCGCCACGCTTCGCAGCAGCAATCACCCGGTAGAAGAGCGGGTCGACTTCGTTCTGCCGTAGCTGATCCCGCGCGCAACGCGCGCGGTACGATCAGCTCCCCTTCTCGAATAGCAGCGCGAACGACGCACGATCCGAATCGACGAAGCCGCCGGGAAGCGTCACGGTGAAGCTGTCGGTTTTCGCGCTCGCGCTGTACGTTGCGCCGCCGAGCGTCGTCGAGGTGAAGTGAAGGGTCGATCCGGACTGCGTGTACGTTCCCGCGTCGGTGATCACCGTACTCGCGTTGCCGTCCTCCGTGCCCGTCCCCGCCACCGCGTAGGTGTTGTTGTCGTTCAGCGTCGCCGTCACCGAGTTGACGACGATCAAATGGTCCCGCTGCTCCGGCACCGTGAACGGAAGCGCGGTCTTGTCGATCGTTCGCAGGAAGTACGTGCCCGGCACGTTCTTCGGACCCGTAGGACTGTCGCTGCCGCACGCCGACAGCGACACGCCAAGTGCGAGCGCGAGCAGCGCTCGCACGAATCGCGTGTGCGACGGGAATGTCGAAGGAGAGATCATCGAGTTCTCGAGACGAAGCAACACAGGAGTGGGAGCCGGAAGTCGCTTTCACTGATGCTTACACGAGTCGTGCCGTTCTCGTTCCCGTCAGCCTTCTGTGGCGAGGATCAGTGAGCGAACGTCATGTCGAAGTTCGCGTCCGTCGACATGACCAGCTGTCCCGGCACCGAGGCGTTGAAGTGCGTATTCACGAGCGCGGCGACGTAGTCCGCTCCGAGCGTAGTGCTCTGGAAGGTGAAGATCGAGCCGCCGATGGCCCAGTGCCCCCGATCCTGCCCGATCTGCCCGGATACGCCATCGACCGTGCCGGTGAACGTCGTGGTGTAGGTATTGTCGGAATGCAGGCTGGCGACGGCCGAGGTGAGGATGACGTCGTGCGTAGCGTCGGGCACGGTAAACGGAAGTGCCGCGCCTTCGGCGGTCTGAAGATCCCACTGCTGGTCGACACCCAGCAGATCGCTGCCGCACGCGGATAGCGAGGATGCGAGCAGGGCTGCCGCAAAGACCGACAGCGCGAAACGCGACGACGTACGGAGCATATCGCTTCCTCCAGCGAGGCTGACGCCGTAGGCACTCGCGGGCGCGAGTTCGGCTGTGCTCTCGAAACTGTGCAGCGCGACGCTGGCAAACGCAACTGCGGCAGCGCCGGCCGCACCCTCGGTCCCCTTCGCCAGGGCTGCAGCGCCCATTAGTTTCGCTCTGGATTCCCGCACGGCCTTCCCACACGCAAGCGCAATGACCCACGCGACTTCCGGCAACGACGACCTCGCGCTTCTCGACGACCTCGCACGCGCGCACAAGCAGCTCGTGGAGCAGATCGGGCGGCGCATCGTGGGCCAGCACGCCGTCGTCGACAACATCGTCGCGGCGCTGCTGAGCGGCGGACACGCGCTCCTGGTGGGCGTCCCCGGGCTCGCGAAGACGCTTCTCGTGCGCACGGTTGCCGAAGCGCTCGACCTCACGTTTTCGCGCGTGCAATTCACGCCGGACTTGATGCCGAGCGACATCACGGGCACCGAGATGCTGGAGGAGGATCAGGCGACGGGACGGCGCAGCTTCAAGTATGTGCAGGGCCCGATCTTCGCGAACGCCGTGCTCGCCGACGAGATCAACCGGGCGCCCCCGAAGACGCAGGCCGCGTTGCTGCAGGCGATGCAGGAGCACGCGGTGACTGCGAGCGGACAGACGCACCTGCTCCCGGAGCCGTTCTTCGTGCTCGCCACACAGAATCCGATCGAGCAGGAGGGCACGTATCCGCTCCCCGAGGCGCAGCTCGACCGCTTCATGTTCGAGCTGCACGTCGGCTACCCGACGCTCGAGGAAGAAGAGCGCATCGTCTCGACGACGACGGGCGACGATACGCTGACGATCAAGCCGGTGCTCACGGCGGCGCAGCTCGCGAAGCTGCAGCATCTCGTGCGGCGGCTCCCCGCACCGCCGACTGTCGTGCGCTACGCCGTGAAGCTCGCGCGCTCGACGCGCCCCGATACCCCCGAGGCGACGGCCGACGTGCGCAAGTACGTGAGTTGGGGCGCCGGCCCGCGCGCATCACAGTACCTCGTGCTCGGCGCCAAGGCCAAGGCCGCGATGGATGGCAGGAGTGTTCCCGATCTCGACGACGTGCGCTCGATCGCGGACTCGGTGCTGCGGCATCGCGTGGTGCTCAACTTCCAGGGCGAGGCGGAAGGGCTGAGCGTGAGCAAGTTGATCAAGCTCGAGGAGTAGGCACTCGAGCGGGACGCGGAACGGATAGCGGGCAACGCGTCCGCTATCCGTTTTTGCATCACGATGGCGAAGTGCTAGTTGGCCTTCTCGAACAGGAAGCTGAACGACGTATTCGACGATGAGACGAACGCACCCGGCGCGTCTGCGGTGATCGACGTCGATGTCGCGGCGGCCGTGTAATGGGCGCCTGAAAAGGTGGTGCTCGTGAAGGTGACCGTCGAGCCGGAGACGGAATACGTGCCGGCGTCGGCAATGACGTTGTTGTCCGACGTTCCATTCGCGCTTCCGGCCGCGGAGACCGAATAGCTGTTGTCGGCATTCAGGTGAAGCGTCGCGGATGTCACGACAATTTCCTTGCTGCTGTTCGGGAATGTGTACGGCAGCGAGTTCCCGCCGACGCTCTGCAGCGTGTAGGTGCCGCTCACATTGCCAGGACCCGTACTGCCGTTGTTGCTGTTGCTACCGCACGCGGCGAGCCCTGCGACGAACGCAATCGCGAGAAGCGGACGGGCAAAACCGTGGCGGAACGGGGATGAAATCGAAAGCATCGAGACTTCTCCGATCGGGAATGGAAGGTGTGCATCGCACGCATCGGTGCGCAGACGCTGCGGATAGGATGACGAGCCTTTCACTTCCCGACAAGAGTTTCGTGCGTTCGGATGTGCGTATGATTTTATTCGCGGGCCGACGGGCGAAGGATTAGCTTTCGCCCGGCATCAGATGCACTTCCGTCGTCAGCCACCGACGCCACCATGGCGCATGCTCCTCCGCGGCCATCGCCTTCCCCGCCGCAATCCGCCACGCATCGCGCATCGCCGTCGCGTCCGCGAAACGATCTTCCGGGAGCGCCGCGAGTCCCTTCGTCAACCACTCGGCCACATCCGGCGCGATCTCCGAGAGATCGACATCGCCTGCGAGCTCGCGCGCGAGAATCGCACGACCGTCGCCCGTGCCGAAGGGCGGCCTGCCCGCGAGCAGGAAGTACGTGATCGCCGCGATCTCGAAGCAGTCCACAGGCGATCCCTGTGTCTCGCCGAGCAGCTGCTCGGGCGCCGCGAACTCCGGCGTGCCGGTGGTGCCGCTCATCTCTTCGCCCGGGATCTTCGCGACGCCGAAGTCCGCGATGCGCCAGCGGCGATAGCGATCGATCAAGATGTTCTCGGGCTTCAAGTCGCGATGGATGATCCCGCTCGCGTGCGCGGCGGACAGGCCGTCGAGCACCTGATCGATTTGCGGCGCGATGTCCGCGATCGAGCGCGGCCCCGAGCGCGCGACGAGATCCGCAAGCGAGCCACCCTCGGCCAGCTCCATCGTGTACCACGCGACACCGCCGCTCGAGTCCCAATCGTAGATCGGAACGATCGACGGGTGCGCAAGCTGCGCGGCGAGCTGCGCCTCGCGACGGAACCGGTGCACGGCGTTCTCGTCGCGCGCGACTTCCGGATGCAGCATCTTGAGCGCGACCTCGCGCGCGAGCGAGAGATCGCGCACGCGCCAGACGGAGCCGAAGGTGCCGGAGCCGAGTCGTCCGATGACTTCGTAGTCCTCGCCGGTCGCCCAGCGGAGACGCGCTTCTTCGCTCTCGCCCGGTCCGCGCATCGCGGCCTGCATCGATCCGCTCGTGAACATCGACGTGTGGCTGCCCACCGCGCGATCGAGCTCGCGCAGCATCGCGGCCACCGAGTGGAAGCGATGCTCCGGCGCGCGGGACAGCGCGCGCGCGAGCACCTTCGCGACGGACACCGGGATGTCGGGGCGCACGAGCGTGAGCGGCGGCAGATCCGCCGGTGGATATTCCTGCGTGAACGCGGCGAACGCCGTGGCGGCGAGCTGCCACTGGTCGCTCTCAGGCGTGGGCGTCCACGTCATGCCGTCCGACTCCGGCGGCGCCGGCGTCCAGCGCGGATTCGGCGAGAAGCCCGAGGGAAGCTCGCTGCGCGGAACGCTCCACTCCCAGCCGAGGATCCAGATGCGACCCGTGGGGGTGACCCAGCAGGTTTCGGCAGACATCGCGCCGTGGACTGCGCCGCCCGAGTGCATGTAGGCGAGCGCCGAGCCGGCGGAGCGGAGGAACTGGAGGACGAAGGCGAGGTCCTCGGCGCCAGTGCGCGAGAGGCGCGACCAGAGCGTTTCGCCGGCGATCCACCGCCGCAGGTAACCTGGACCGCGCTGCAGCTCGAGGTTACGCGGCCAGTAATAGTAGGTCGTGGGGATGGACGGATGGTTCAGATGCGCCAGACTGCGCGCCTCGGCATGCAGCCAGGACTCGTGATCGCCGTCGATCGAGCTGACGAGCGAGAGCGAGCGCCCGAGCTCGTCGACTACCTCCTGGTAGTGCCGATGCTCGCCTTCGACGCCCTCGGTGCCCCAGCTCCAATCCTGCGGAAGTTGCCAGTTGGCGAGGTGCGGGGGCAGCTTGTTCGTGACGCGGTCGCGAAATGGACGATCGGTTGGTGACATATCTATGTGTAAACGAAAGACTTAGCTGGCTGATCGCGATTGTGTGCGAGGCCGGCAGGCAGCCAAAATGGAGTATCGGAAATGACGGAAGGCTTGCCCACGATTACATACGAGACTCTCTATCCAGACGTTCCAACGCCCTTCCGCGCCACTCGGCAAGCCGCCGGTTACGACGTCTGTGCCTATTTGATCGCGCGCACCGTGCGGGTTTCCGATGGGCTGAAAGTACGCGAGCGCGCGAGCGATGGCGCGCACCGGCTGCACGTGGAGCCGGGCGAGGTGGCGCTGGTGCCGCTGGGCTTCAAGGCGCGTCTGCCGGACGGCTACGAGGCGCAGGTTCGAATCCGCAGTTCGATTGCGTTCAAGCGGGGGCTGATCATCCCGAATGGGCCGGGGACGATCGATGCGGACTATCCGGACGAGTGGATGGTGATGCTGAAGAACGACTCGCCGAGGGGAGTGGTGATCGAGCATGGGGAGCGCATCGCGCAGATCGTGCTGGCGAGATACGCGGTGTTGTCGTGGGCGCCGGGCAGCGTAGCTGTGAGCACGGACCGCACGGGCGGGATTGGGAGCACGTGAGAACATTCCTGATGGAAGCAATGTCCCTGCGAACGACGCGCGCACAGCACTGCGCTGTTCTTACGCTATGCGCGGCACTCGCCGCGACTCCGACTCGCGCACAAGGCACTCGACGTCCCGAAACGCACGCTGGCGTGAGCGCCGACTCGGCCACGGCCGCGCGCGTGCGAGAGGAATTCGTGCATGCATGGAGCGGCTATAAGCGCTACGCGTGGGGACACGATGAGCTGCTGCCGCTGAGCAAGAGCTATCACGACTGGTACGGCGAGGGTCACTCTCTACTGATGACGCCAGTGGACGCACTCGACACGATGATCCTGATGGGCTTGATGGACGAGGCGCGCGAAGATCGTGAGCTCATCGCGACCACGCTCAACTTCGATCAGGACATCTACGTCAAGAATTTCGAGGTCACCATTCGGTTGATGGGTGGCCTGCTGAGCGGCTACGAGCTCACTGGAGACAAGCGTCTCCTCGCGCTCGCAGACGATCTCGGCACGCGACTTCTTCCCGCATTCGATTCGCCGACGGGCATGCCGTACATGTTCGTGAACCTCAGGACTGGCAAGGTGCGCACTCCGCGCACAAATCCGGCAGAGGTGGGGACGCTGCTGCTGGAGTTCGGAACGCTGAGCAAGCTGACCGGGAAGAGCATCTACTATGACAAGGCGAAGCGCGCCGTCGTCGAGCTATATACGCGTCGCTCGAAGCTCGGCCTCGTTGGATCGTGGATCAACGTGGAGACCGGAGTGTGGGTCGACAGCAGCGCGCACCTCAACAGCGGAATCGATTCGTACTACGAGTATTTGCTCAAGGCGTGGCTACTCTTCGGCGACGAGGACTGCAAGCGGATGTGGGAGACCAGTGTGAAATCCGCAAACAAATATCTGAGCGAGGAGACGCCGAGCGGTTTCTGGTATGGCGAAGTGAACATGAATAGTGGAGTGCGGCTGACGCACCACTTCGAGTCGCTCGCGGCGTTCTTTCCTGGCACACTCGCGCTCTTCGGCGACCTCGATCGAGCTCGCCGGTTGCAGACATCGACGTACAAGATGTGGACGACGTTCGGCGTCGAGCCGGAGACGATCGACTATCGCTCGATGACGATCGTGGACGATGGCTACGAGTTGCGTCCGGAGATCATCGAGTCGGCGTACTATCTGTACCACTTCACCGGCGACGATCGCTATCGGGATATGGGACGCACTTTTTTGCGCGACATCGTGGCGTGCTGTCGGACGGAAGTCGGGTTTGCTTCGCTGAACAGCATTCCGAAGCACACGCAGCGTGACGCCATGGAGAGCTACTTTCTCGCGGAGACGCTCAAATACCTATACCTGATCTTTGCACCGCCTAGGACGGTGGATCTGCGCGATCACGTCTTCAACACGGAGGCGCACCCGCTTGCAAAGAGCCCACGCAAGATTAATTAGAGTTTTCTAATAATTCTCACGGGTTCGCACTCTTTCGCTGAGGTCGGAAACAGATAAAGTAGACGTAAAGATTTCTTGATGACGGGACGCTGACGCCTAGAACTAGCCATGTCAGAGGTTCGTCAGGTGGCTCGTACACGGGGAGAGCGCGGATGCTTCGGCTGAGGAGCTTGGGTCAGTGCCTGATTGAGGCTGGAGATACCAATGTGCTGCCGGCGGCGGAAACGATCTTTGCGGTGGCACTCTATCTGATCATGGAATCCGGGCGGGCGGTCAGACGCGATGAGTTGGGGCGACTCTTGTGGCCCGACGTGTCCGAGTCGCAGGCTCAGCACGGGTTGCGCCAGGCGCTCTACAGGCTGCGCTCATTCGGGGCGAAGATCACGACTCAGCATTCAGCGCTGACATTGGCGCCCGAATCCTTCTCGACTGATTTCGCGGGGTTGCTCGCGCCGCAGAGTCCTGCGATGCAGGAAGCACTCGCGGATCAAATCACCGGAACGTTCCTGCCGGGCTATCGTCCCCAACTCTCGGAAGCATTCGCGACGTGGGTCGAACGACAGCGCGACATCGTGCACTCGGCGGTAGCGCGCACAATCATGGCGGGAATGCAGGCGAAGAAGCGGGTGAGCGATTGGAATCGGGCAGAGAAGTTGGCTCAGATGTGCCTCAGCATCGATCCGCTCAATGAGGAGGCGACGCTCACGGTGGCGGAGGCGGCAGCGTTGGGTGGAAGTAAAACGAAGGCGCTATCGATCCTGAATCACTACCTCGAAGACATCGGCGAGGGCGCTGGCGAGATCAAGCTGCCCGCGGTGTTACTGCGCCGAAGAATTTCGGAAGCCTATCAGAACAACGCATTTCCGATTCGCGACGCGCCGTTCGTAGGACGAGAAGCGGAGATGGCCGAGCTGACGCGCGCGCTGGCGAGAGCGCAGAGCGGACATGGGAGCGCGTATGTGATCACAGGTGAGCCGGGAATTGGGAAGACGCGGCTACTGTCTGAGTTCACACGCGTCGCGGCGTTGCAGAGACTGCACATCGTGCGCGTGGGATGTCAGTCACATGATGTACGGCGGCCACTGTCGGTGTTCGTGGATCTGGTGCCGAAGCTGCTTGCGTTGCCGGGCGCTCTGGGGTGTTCGCCGGAGTCGATGCAGTACTTGAAGCGTCTCGTGGCACACGACCCGGAGGAAGCACGGACGAGGGATGAGGCAGAAGAGAATCGGATCAGTTACGCAAGTGCAAGACGAGCCGTCCTCGATCTTTTCGACGCCGTATCGTCGGAAGGTTGCATAGTCCTCCAAGTCGAAGACACCCAGTGGCTCGATCCTCATTCAGCACGGCTAATTGCGGCACTCGGCACCGGGCTTCCCGAAAGACGCGCTTTACTTCTGCTGTCGTCGAGAAACGGCGCGAATGGAAGTGAAAGCATCTCAACCATTACTCTTCGTCCCCTCCGAAGTGATCTGAGCGCGATCGTTGCCGAAGCCCTTGTCCACAAGGATACAACAGCGAAGGAAGCATTCATCTTCTGGTGCGTTACATCGTCCGGCGGGAATCCCTATTATCTGATCGAACTTCTGCGCAATGGCACGATGGAATGCAGTGGCTATCGGCCTTCTACAAATCTCACCCGACTGTTGCAGAATCGTGTCATGTTACTCGGAGAAGATGCCCGCGCGCTGCTTGAGGCTTGCTGTATTCTGGGGAAACACTCCACGCTCGAGCGGGTCGAGTCGTGCCTTGAAATCTCGCGAACCAATGTGCTCAAAGCATTGGCCGAGCTTGACGCGACTGGGATGATCGAAGTCGATGGTCCCAGAGTGCTTTGTCGTCATGAAATCCTATCTTCAGCGGTGCTTTCGCAAATGAGCGAAGCAGTCTCTGTGATGCTTCATCGCTATGCCGCTAGGCAATTGGAGTTGGAATCTTCATCTTCGCAGTCGGTCTCGTTGATGTGGGAGAGCGCGGAGCACTGGCTGGCCGCGGCGGATGCGCCACGCGCGCTACTGCATCTGCGCAGATGCGGCAACTACTTGATGGATGTCGGATTGCCAGAGGAGGCCGCGCGCGTATTGGAACGCGCGGAGTCTTTAGTGGCCAACGTCCGCGAACAATACGATGTCGGTGCGGAACGTGCGCGCGCTCTTGTCCGGTCGGAACAATCGGTTGACGCCGTGAACCTTCTCGATACGCTGATGGTGTTGCGCGATTCGCTTCAGCCAGCTCCGCCGATGCTGGACGAGGTGCGAGTGATGTACATGCTTGCAAAGTGGGATGAGGGTTATGCCATCCCCTCCCTTATCGCCGACGTAGTTGAAGATCTATCCTCGCAAGAGGCGTCCATTCAGGAGCGTGTTAATGCGGCCACTTGGCTGCTGACGGCTGCGGACAACCTGTGTGATCCTTTTCTTGGCCGCCAAGTGCACGAGCAAATTGCAAACGAGCTGCAGGCGGGAAAGGTGACAACCGATTCACGCTTAGCCTGCGAGATGATTTATCACTGCGCTTTCGGTGATGCGTCCATCGCGTCGGATCTCGCCGACGACTTGTGCGCATACGCCAAGAAAGCGTGTCCTCGTGATGTTTTACTCGGATATGTGCGGTACGCGGCGCACGTCCACTGGTGTCATAGCTCAATCGACCGTTCTCTGAACTTCTGTCTGAACGCGCTTGACGTTGCCGAGAGCATGAACGCACACATGGCGATTACGTCGTGTCACAGCATGTTGCTTGGACACGCGCTACAAAATGGAGACCTCCCCGCAGCCCGAATGTGGTTAAGCCGAGCCACCTCCTCGCACGTTGCCGGAAATCAGACCGTCTTGGATTCCAACCTGCTGAGCTATCAGACAGAACTCGCGATCAGGAATGAGAACCTGCCAGAAGCACGTGGTTCTTGGGAATCGTGCCGATCATTTGCGATACGTACTACTTCCACGAGGAGTCTTATTAGATCTGATGCGTTGGAGGTGCAAATCAAGGCGATGGCGGGCGAGTCAATCGGCGATGAATTGAAGCAATCACTGGCCAACCGATTCAAAATCGCAAAGTTTTCTTCAGTACAGGATTTTAGCCTTGAAGCATTACTAATCGCTTTGAAAGCGGCGGGACAAATCACGCATGCGAGAGAAGTCTCGTCGGATTTTTTGGCTAAGGATCGGAGGGATCGAGCGCCTCTGTCGCCGTATTTGAGATCCGTCGTGGATTCCATCTCGGTTTCTGGATAAGGGCTGCTATTGGAGCAGAGACGTTCAGCTACAGTGTGGCGCACGTCAGCGGAGACTCGCGAGCGGACAGCGCTTCCATATGCGCGACCGGTGATCGCTTCCCGTGGCATTTGAGACAAAAAAAACGCATCGCCGATTGGACGATGCGCATCAAACAAAACAGCGTTGGTCCCTCAAATGGCCTTCAATGCACGAGGCTGCCGAACTACGGTGCCATTGACCTGCGGGGTTGGAACGCGTTGTCCGGGCGCGAACAGCAAGCCAAACATCGGGCTAGCGAGCAGCTTGTCGCATATGGCGGGATCAAACTGCTTCCCACGATATTTTATCAACTCTGAACGCACCTGCACTTCGCCTAGGGCCTTCCGATAGGGACGATCGGTCGTCATTGCGTCGATCGTATCGGCAAATAGCACGATGCGGGACGCGAGCGGAATCTGCTCCTCGGCCAGGCCGTCGGGGTAACCACTGCCATCCCAATTCTCATGATGGTGCCGCACCGGCAGCACGATGTCCTCGAGATGCGACACCGTCATGACGAGTTCGGCGCTCTTCAGCGGATGCCCTTGCATTACTTCCCACTCAGCTGGCGTAAGCTTCTCGGGCTTCTGAAGAAGCGGCGCGTATATCTCATGTATTTTGCCCACATCATGGAGCAATGCAGCGATTCGCACTCGCTCGACTTGGCTTCCGCTCAACCCAATCGCTCTTGCGATTAGCTGCGAATAGTGCGCGACGCGTCTAGAATGCCCAGATGTGTAAGGATCTCGAGCCTCGATCGCCTTAACCATGAGTTCGAGCAACTCTTGATTCACACGCTCAAGTTCCGAATTTGTCTTGTACAACTGCCGTACACCAATGAGGGGGACACACAGCGCAATCGCGCCCGTTGCCCCTGAAGTCACATATACCCACGCGAGCAGGTATACAACTGGTGCAGACAGTAAGTCGTATGGCGCGCTCGATAGGGTGTTTTTTCGCCAGATGTAGAGCACACTTTGTCCTTCACTTACCGCAATCACCCCGGAGACCAAAATGGTATTTGCCGCGAAAAAACTCACGATTAGTACGAAGATCGACGCGGCGTTCGTTCTAGCACCGTCCAAGAGGTGGACTGAAGGCGAGGAAAGAAGAGAAATCCCTCCCACAAGTCTGTAAAGCAACGTCGCCAGTGCGATCGAAAAAGACGTCTGCATCACGTTGAAAAAAGCTTTTACAGGAGATGAGCGCTTTGCTACCGAAGTCAAAACGAGCGCCAAGAGCGCCGTCATCGCTGCTATCCACGTCGGAACGATCAGGACCGCGGCAAGAAACGGAATAAACGCAATGGACTCGGTGCCACTACGCGGTAGTCGAAACGTGAGGACGTGCACAAACAGTCCAATTACCGCCATCCAAAACACCGCCTGCACCTCCCCGCTGCGCACACTCGGCGCAACGAGAAACAATGCGCCGTTCAACAGAACGGCGCAGAGGCTTACGGCCACGATGTAAAAGACGGTGCGCTTAGGCATAAAGAAAAAGTCCCCCGTTCACCAGCTTAATTACCCCAACACTGGAAGCCTGCCGAAACCATTCCGCTAGTAATAACTCGGATTACCTTCAATAGAGCTGACATTCGCGTCACCCCCCTTTGAACTACTTGAGTCGCGAATCCAATATGGAAACGCGCAAAGGTCGGCTCCGCTCAACTACTGTCATGCCCGCTCAACTCCGCTATACCAGAGAACGGGGGGACTCGTGTTTTGTCTCTACTCCATTTGGTTGATTGTCCGAACGAAACAGGAAATCGTTTTCACACGTAACTGACAAATCAGATTCTGCTCACCCATCTATTCGTCGCGTCCAGCACGGCTAACACACTCGCCGTTTCCGGACTGTCCTTGATCTCGCAGCTACCCGTCAGCAGCGCACTGTCGCGTCCCACTCGCACCGAGATTCCCGCGAACATGAACTCGCGCTCGAATGCATCGATCACCTTGCATCCCTCGAGCACGAACGTGCTGTTCGTGTGTTCCATCTGCGCGATCGCGAGCAACGCTCCCTTCGCCGCGAGCTCCGCGCGCGAGCGTGCACTCTCGGGACCCTCGCATTCTCCACTGAAAGACTGATCGCCTTTTCGGAGAGTAACTCGCACTGTCACGCCCTTGGCCCGACTTCGCTGTATTTCGACATCCTCGAAAAACAGGCGCGCGGCCTTTGCCGGCGCAAGCGCGGCCGGCGCGACAGGAGCAGCCGCAATAATCGCCGGCGCTGCAACATATTTTTCCGCTTCGACGCGATCTCGTGGCTTTTCGTTACTCGTCGCGACCGAAATTTTCCGGTGATCGACAGACATTTTCAGCGACGCTTTCAGCATCGTCTCGACGTTTCGTACCGTCGCCTTCGGACTCACTTCCATCGTCGTCACAACGTGCACCTCGCTCACCGCACCCGTCTCACTGGGCACGATGCGCACGTCTATCACACCAGGCAGCGTCCGCAACTGCCGCTCCGCTTCCGCTAACGGCAGCACGCTCCCCGCGATCGGAGACGAGGCCGTATGGGACAGCGGACTACCCGGTGCTGTGAGGGCCACGGTTATTTGCTGAATGACGTATAGTGAACCGGCGGGGACTCATGAGGCATAGTCAGTTCCGGCCCGGCCCATGAGGTGCCGTGTGCCTTGCCAAGAACAGACGACACGTGTTGGCAATATTCAAGTCAACCTCAACAAACGCAAGCATTCTATATGTTATAGGACTTGAATTATTGCGTCACATAGCATTTCGCTATTCAACGCCAACTCCAAAATCGTATAAAAACTTACGTTTCCGGAATGTTGTACTCCTTCAGCTTCCTATAAAGGGTCCGCTCCCCAATTCCAAGCTGATCTGAGGCCCTTCTTCGGTTTCCCCGCGTCTCCGCCAACGCCGCGATGATTGCCGCCCGCTCGATGTCCGCCATTCGCATCCCTGGCGCGATCGTCACCACGTTCGGTTGCTCTGTCTCCCTCGGTTCTATGCCAATGGCAGGCACAGCGTTGCTTGCCGACGGCAGTCTTGTTGCCGGCAGCACCTCGCTCTCCACGTGCCTCGGCCCTCGCGCGTCGCGTGTCTCGTCCACACGCTGACGCAGCTCCTCCATCTGGAGCTTGAGCTCCACGAGACTCCGTACGATGAACTCGAGCTCCCTCCCTCCACTTCCCTCCTGCCCGCGAAGCACCGCGCCCACCGGCACCGGAAGAAATCGCGCGCTCCCACCATCGCGCATCGCGCGTGGAATATCCGCCGCCGTGATCTCCCGCCCCGGGGACAACACCACCATGCTCTCCACGAGGTTCCGCAGCTCGCGCACGTTCCCCGGCCACGGGTAGTCGACGAGAATTTTCATCGCGTCGGCCGAGATACCGTGGAATGGGCGCTCGTGCTGTGCGGAGAATTCCTGAATGAATGCACGCACGAGCAGCGGAATATCCTCGCGTCGCTCGCGCAGTGGCGGCAGATAA
>JBDTJH010000205.1:0-12815 GCA_039935955.1 Gemmatimonadaceae bacterium | reverse complement strand
TGGATGGACGCGTACGCCGCCGATGCCGCGAAGAACAAGATCACGGATGGCCAGGTCACCCTCGGCAAGGAGCTCCACGTCGATATCACGGGTGATCATGCCTACGTCGTGATGCCGGCGCGGTACGGGTTCAGGAAAGACGGGAAGCCGGTGAGCGAGGATTCCTCATCGATCACGATGGTGCTGCAGAAGCGCGCGACGGAGTGGACTGTTGCCGGATGGGCGTGGACGAAGCGGTAGCGCGAGCTCGCTGACCCAATCCGGTTTGCGGCGCCCTGACCTCGAGACGTTGCAGCCCGCGGTGCAGGTAGCCATCATCTTCGCATGACAGCCCCCACCGCCCCCTCGGCACCCGACCGCCCGCGCGGCTCTACGCGCACATTCTTCGGCGAGCCGATCGGGCTCGCCTACCTCGCGTTCACCGAAGCGTGGGAGCGGTTCTCCTACTATGGAATGACGGCGCTCCTCGTGCTCTACATGAGCGAGGCGCTCTTCCTGCCCGGTCACATCGAGCACGTCGCCGGCTTCGCGTCGCTTCGGCACGCGCTCGAGTCGCTGTTCGGACCGATGACGACGCTGGCGCTCGCGTCGCAGGTCTACGGTTTGTACACGGGCTTCGTGTACTTCACGCCGGTGCTCGGCGGACTCGCCGCCGATCGCTTCCTCGGGCGCAAGCGCGCGGTCGTGCTCGGAGCGATTCTCATGAGCGGCGGCCACATTGCGATGGCGTTCGACGCGTCGTTTCTGCTCGCGCTCGTGTTGCTGATCGTCGGCTGCGGACTGTTGAAGGGAAATATCTCGACGCAGGTCGGCGCGCTGTACGCGGAAGGCGACAGCGCGGGCCGCACGCGCGGCTTCTCGATCTTTTCGGTGGGGATCAACGTCGGCGCGGTGGCGGGTCCGCTGGTGTGCGGGCTGCTCGCGCAGAGGTACGGGTGGCACGCGGGCTTCGGGCTCGCCGGCATCCTGATGCTCATCGGCCTCGCGACCTATCTCGTCGGCTACCACACGCTCGTCGAGCCGGCGCCATCAGTCGTAAAGAAGGAAGCGTCGCACGAGCCGACGAACTGGGGAACGATCGGCGCGCTCATCGCCGTGATGGCTCTGACGATCTTCCATTCGATCGCATACTACCAGAACTCGAACATCGCGCTCGTGTGGATCAACGCGCATGTCGACCTGAACCTGTTCGGCTTCCACGTCCCGGTCGCGTGGTTCAACTCGATCGATCCATTCATCAGCGTCATCTCCGTGCCCGTGCTGATCGTGCTGTGGAAGTGGCAGGCGCGAGGACGCGGAGAGCCGGGGGAGATCGTGAAGATCGCCACCGGTGCGTGGATCGCGTGCACGGCCAACGTCATCCTGTTCATCGGCTGCACGATCAGTGACCGTGTGAACGTGATCTACCCGATCGTGTATGATGTTCTGCTCGGCGTCGCATTCCTGTACTACTGGCCGACACTGCTCGCGCTCGTGTCGAGCGCGGCGCCGAAGGGGATCAAGGCGACGATGATGGGTGTCGTTTTCCTGACGCTCTTCCTCTCGAACATCCTGATCGGATGGATCGGCGGATTCTACGAGCACATGACGCCGGCGCAGTTTTGGGCGATGCATGCGGGGATCGCGGCGACGGGTGGTGTGTTGGCGCTGGCGTTGAACAAGCCACTCGGGCGGAAGCTCTTTCCGCATCCGGACGCGGCGACGAAGGCGTGAGCGGGTCTGGATTAGCCGAATGCCGGTCCCCCTCCGCCGCATCGACGCGATCACTACCGGACTGTGCGCCATCGGCGCTGTCGTAGGCGGAGTGGTTGGCATCGGAGCGATGGCGTTCCTCGGCTTGACTCCGCTCGCGTACCGGCTTCCGCCATGACGCCCGAGTCGCGCGTCGTCACGCCGCACTAGCACACCGTCTCCGTTGCACTTTCCCTCGCGCATCCGCACTATCGCGAGACACCCAGCCATGGATACTCGATGAGCATCGTGTTGATCACAGGCAGCAGCAGAGGTATCGGCTTCGAGACCGCGCTCGCCTTCGCGCGCGGAGGACATCGCGTCGCAGCAACGATGCGGAACCCCGACAAAGCTCCCGAGCTCGCGCAGATCGCAGCACGCGAGAAGCTCGCCATCACCGCCTACGCGATGGATGTCGACGACGACGCATCCGTGCGCGATGGCATCGCGCGCATCGCGAAGGAGCTCGGCCCCATCGACATCCTCATCAACAACGCAGGGATCGAGCGCATGAAGTCGGTTGAGGAGACGTTGCTGCAGGACGCGCGCGACGTCATGGAGACCAACTACTTAGGCGCCATCCGCTGCATCCAGGGCGTGATGTCGAGCATGCGCAGGCGACGGAGCGGATGCATCATCAACGTCACCTCGGTCGCTGGCAAAATCTCCCTGTCTCCGATGGCGACGTACGCGGCGAGCAAGTTCGCGCTCGAGGCGCTCAGCGAAGCGCTCGCGCAGGAGGCGAAGACGTTCAACGTGCGCGTCGTGATCGTGCAGCCGGGAATCATCGCTACGGACATGGCGACGGACATCAGCAAGGAAGAGGTCGGCTCCCCGTACACACAGAAGCGGCGTATCAGCGCGCTCTATCGCGCGGTACTGAAGAGTCCCGTGCCCGCGACGTTCGTCGCCGATGCGATTCTCGAGATTGCTAAGAGCGACTCGCCGCAGCTTCGGTATCCGGTCGGGCCCGATGCCGCCCCCTTTCTCGGGTGGCGCAGCTCGTTCACGGACGAGCAGTGGACCGACCTCGGCGCGGCCGACGACGACGCGTGGTACGCCCGCATCCAAAGCGACTTTGGCGTCGACGCCCGCGCGGAAGCTCAGAAGAGCTGAACGCGCCGCGGCTGCGGGCTGGCTGATGTACGGTGACGAAGTGTAAGCCGCATCGTGATAAGCATATGCTTACCAGCGTATGGCGATGGCTCTTTCCAATTCGGAGCTTCGACCTCGAGCTGACGGCCGACGTTCCGAGCACCGTCGCATCGCTCCGCGCTCGAGTTCTGCCGCGCGGTATTCGCACGATGGTCAAATCGGGAGTCGTGGGGCGCGTCGATGCGAGCGGCGTCAGCCTTCGCTATCAAAACCCGTGGATGCGCAATGGCTATGCGCCCGCGTTCGAAGGGCGATTCGCGGAGGTTGGTGGACGAATGTGCCTCGCCGGACAATTTCGCATGTCGGGCTGGACGCGTGGCTCCTTCGCGTTCTGGTGTGGATTCATATTGTTATGGTGGGTGATTGCAGTCACCGTAACGATCGAATCGCCAGGACCGGGACTTTCGCTGCCTATGGTGATACTGCTGCCGCCATCTCTGATCGGATTCGGAGTCGGCATGATTCGCGGTTTTGGTGGCCTCGCGAAGGCGAACATCCCTCAGATGGAGGCGGTGCTCCGGGACGCTGTCTCGTCAGCGGTGCCGCGAGCATAATGGGATCGCGCACGCTGTGAAGAGCCTCTTTCGGATCTTCCTCGGGTTTTCCGTCGCCGCGACTGCGGCCTTTTTCTCCTTCGTGATCGACGGCGTTGGGCTGGGTTGGAATTCACGAGCCCGATGCAGCGGTGCAAGCAGTCGGAGAGTCGCTGGCGCTGTGAGCGCGGCGGGATCTGGCAGCCAGCGAATTCGCGCTGCATCGTATTCGTATGACGACAACCTCATTGCAGTTCGTGCTCGATCGCGGTGAGCGCCAGCTCTGGGCGGGTGTACCGAAGCAGGGGATCGCGTTTCGCTCGAGTGATTTGCTGATGATTCCATTCAGTTTGCTGTGGGGCGGCTTTGCCGTCTTCTGGGAGCTCTCGGTGCTCCGTGAAAGTGCGCCGGGATTCTTCGCGCTGTGGGGAATCCCGTTCGTGCTCATGGGACTCTACATCACGGTGGGTCGCTTCTTCGTCGACGCGCGCCGCCGGGCGCGAACGATATACGCGATCACATCCGACCGGGTGATCATCAACACGGGAGCATTTGCGCCCGTCACCAAATCGCTGAATCTGCGCACGCTCTCCGACGTGACGCTGCAGGAGAAGCCGGACGGAACGGGCACCATCACGTTCGGAAACGTCAATCCGATCTGGTCGATGTACACCGGCACATCGTGGCCGGGAGTTCCGCAGATACCGGCCTTCGAGATGATCCGGGATGCGCGGAGCGTCTACGGAATTCTTCGCAAGGCGCAGCAGGCGCCGGTGAGTCGGGCGGATTGAAGCGTCGTCCTGGGTCGAACCGACGAGGCGGATGTAGTCGGGCCTGCCCTCGAAGCGCTTGCTGAACCCGCGTCGATTGAGATCGGCATAGCGCGGATCATCGGGGCCGATAATCTGTGGCGACGCACGTCCGACGCGTGCGCCACGCAGTGGTGTCTGCGAATCCATCTCGTCTCATTTCTGGTTTCAGTAGTCTGCGCGATCAGCGCACGCTCGCCATTCTCCGAGCAAGGTTCGCACTGACAGTGTCGGCCTCTGCCGCGAGTCCGGGATGCGACTTGCTCAACTTCGAGAGCACTGCGCTCGCTTTGCGCACCGGCTCTTCCGCATCCTTCACATCGCCCAGCGCGAGCAGGCACTTTCCGAGAACGATCTGCGATTCGGCCGTGCGCCAATGATCGACCCCTTGTCGGGTGCGGCTCATCGCCACCACGGACTTGAGCACCGGCCGTGCCTCAGAAGCCCTGTTGGTCGCAAGCAGCACGCGGCCGAGTCCGATCCTGCCTGGTATGATCGAGAGTTGATGCTCGGCGTTGTTCGAATCGAGTTTCGCCAAAGCACCGCGAAGCATCCGCTCGGCCTCCGCATTGTGTCCTGCCTCCTGGAGCGCACGACCCAGATTCACACTGATGGTCAATGAGCCGAGGTTATCGCCGGCGATGCGATGGTTCATCGCGAGCGACTGGCGCAGCAGCGTCACGGCGCTGTCGGGCTTTCCCCTCAGTCGCATGACGACGGCGATCTCATTCAGATCGAAGCCGACATCGATGTGCTCCTTCCCGTAGAGCGTTCGGTCGATCGCGAGCGCTTCCTCGAGGAGTCGCTGCGCATCGGCGAGCCCGCCGCGCTCGCGCACGATGAGCGCGAGGTTCGCGAGGTTCGCACTCACCGCGTCGTGATTCTCGCCGAATTTCTTGCGGTTGATGGCGAGCGCCTCGCGTAGCATTGCGTCGGCCTCATCGAGTCGACCGAGCTTGAAGAGCATCTGCCCGAGATTGTTCAGCACCATCGACAGATCCCTGCTATCGGGACCCAGCGTCTTGCGCTCGATCCTCATCGCCTCGCGGTAGTCTCGCTCCGCTTCTTTGTAATCGCCGAGCCGCTCCTCGGATCCAGCCAAATCCTGCAGCGTCTGCGCGGTCGCCGGATGGTTGACGCCGAGCACGTGCTGTCGAATCGCCAATGCCTGACGAAACTCCGTCACGGCTGCGGCGTGCTGTCCCTTTGCCTGCAGCAGCGATGCGAGAGAATTGCGACTCGCGGCTACCGTGAGGTCGTCGTCGCCGTGCAGCTCGCGTCGTATGGCGAGCGCCTCGCGGTAGAGCGGCTCCGCGTCGTCGAATTTGTCGCGATTCGTCAGGAGATCGGCGAGATGCTCGAGGCTCTCCGCAGTGGCATCGCTATGATTGCCGAGCAGCTTGCGACGTATCGCGAGACCCGCACGGAGAAGTGTGTCTGCCTGGTCGAGGCTGTCTTCCTTCGACAGCACTTCGCCGAGTCGGTCCATCGCTTCGGCGACGTCGGCGTTCTCGGTGCCGAACAACTCGCGACGCTCTGCGAGCGAGTGACGGAGCTCGGAGTTCGCCTTACCGAAGATACCGAGATTCGCGTACACGCGCCCGAGCGCGCCGCGCAGTTCGGCACGCACCTCGGGCTGCGCGGAGAGCGCGGTATCGAGGCGATCGGCCCCGCGATCGAGCAGCGCGCGCGCGGTGATGTCGTTCGGTTTGTCCGCAGACGACGCGTACGGATCCGCAGCGCCGAAGATGCTGACGAGATACTCCTCCACGGCGACGGCCTTCCGGGCTTCCAGCTCCGCGCGCCCGCGCAGCTGCCGCTCTCGCGCGGCGGCGCCGACGAGGCCGATGAGCGCGAGCGCCGCGAGCGCGACTCCCGCGCGGTTGCGTCGCACGAACTTCCCCGCGCGATAGCGCAGCGAATCCGCGCGCGCGCTGATTGGGAGATGTTCGAGATGCCGCTGCAGATCGTCGGAGAGCGCGCCCACGGTCGCATATCGCTCCGCAGGAAGCTTCTTGAGCGCCTTGCCGACGATGTTGTCGAGATCACCAGCCAGCGCGCGACGCAGCTTCTCAGGCGACGCATCGCGCGCGGCCGCGAGTCGCGTAGCTTCGTCGGGAGTGAGCGTGCCGCCTGCTGTCACCGCGCGCGAGAGCGTGACCGCGTCGGTGTTCAGGATCGCCACGACATGCTCGGCGGGCGTCCGCGAGTTGCCGCCGGTCGGATGGCGCCCGGCAAGCAACTCGTAGAGGACGACACCGAGGCTGTAGACGTCGGTCGCGGTCGTGATCGGCTCGCTTCTGATCTGCTCGGGCGCGGCGAACTTCAGCGTGAAGACCGATTGCTGCGTGCCGGTGAGCGCGCTCGTCGATTCACCACCGTCGTCGAGCAGCTTCGCGATGCCGAAGTCGAGGAGCTTCACCGTGCCGTCGGCGGTGACGAGGATGTTGGCGGGCTTGAGGTCGCGATGCACGATAAAGTTCGCGTGTGCGTGCGCAACCGCGGCGAGCACCTGCTGAAAGAGACGGAGCCGCGCGTCGATGGGGAGAGCGCGCGCGTCGCACCATTCATCGATCGGCGCGCCATCGATGTACTCGAGCACGAGATACGGCAGCCCAGTCGGACTCACGCCGGCGTCGAGCAGCCGCGCGATGTTGGGATGCGTGAGCCGCGCGAGGAGGCTCCCTTCGCGGCGGAAGCGCGCCTCGCCCTCGGGACCGGCGACGGCGAGGCTCAAGAACTTGATCGCTGCGACGCCGTCGAATCGCCTATCGTTGCGTCGCGCGAGCCATACGGAGCCCATGCCTCCCTGCCCGAGCGGACGCTCGAGGACCCATGGGCCGAGCGTCTGGCCCGTCAGGGAGAACAGCCGAGGAAGTTCCGACGCGGGGCTCTCGCTCATGAAGCCATCCTGCTCGATGCGAGCTTCGCGACCGAGGAGTGCTTCGAGCTCGGGCGCGAGGGCGGGGTGCGCGATGCGCTGCTCGGCCAGCCACGCAGCTCGGCTCTCGGGCGGGAGGTCGAGCGCGGAGTCGAGGAGCGCGCTGAGAGTCGCCCACTCGTCGGGGGTGAAGGCGGTCATGGCGCGAGTGGCGGGCGCATGGCCCAATATGCTGCGCGGCGAATGTGCGGGCGAGTATTGATGCGCTAGCTGCCCTGCTTCGCTACAGCACTTGCAGCCGCGCTCTACGCCTGAGGCTTAGGCCGCCGCGCAGCGAGCTCCGATTGTGCGAACTGCCACTCGAGGAGCGAGTACACGGCGAGCACCGGAAGGAAAGCCGCGATCGCGACCACGACGAGATTCGCAGGCAGGGCGTTCGAGGCGTGCCAAAGAAGTTTTTTCGCGATTGGGACCAACAGTTCAGCGCGGCGATTTTGGTAGATGTGGTCAACCCAGAACATAGCGGCCACCGGAATTGCAAGGAGCGCGGCTCCAAAATATTTCCAGATCCTGCCGAAGCGATTCCACATCCCGAACTCGGTCGACCACACTATCAACAACATGAGTGCAAGCACCGCTGCCGCATTGAGGATTCGCATTCGCGGCTCTCGATCCATTAACGGTTCCGGATGGTCGCCGTGCTTTTCCTGTGCGACGGACATTGGGTAACCGTATATCGCACTCGTAGCTCTAGCGACTTGCCAGTCAACGAATCGTGAACTGTTATCGCTTCCGGAGGTGTACGGGTCAAAGAGCGTCATGCCAAGAACTGTGATGGTGTCGGCTGCCGACGATTCACCCCATGGCGCTACGATCGCGGGTGCGACGGTGCCCTTGCTGCGGCTCCAGTATTCGAGCGGTACCTTCGACCGATTGAAATAGTTGCTTGGTCCGATGGACGACATCGGTGCGCGGAAGCTCAGGTCACGGTCAACACCGAATTGCGGACCAATGATCCGGCCGGCCACGGTGCACACCGACAGCGTGAAAACGGTCGGCACGAGAGATAGGAGAAGCCGTGCCCGATTTGAAAGTGGAATGGCGCTCAGCCAGCGCATGCTGTATCGCGTGCTACTCGAGATCGACATAGTGGCCAGCGCGAGCATTAGCAGCCAACTACCGATGCCCGCGGAAAAAAACACCACCCCGTAGAAAATTAGAAACCTCGGAGAGAACGTCGATCGAAGTACCGGTTTCCAGCTCTCCGGCACCATCGCCGTCGATACGTCGCGTAACCGCGTCAGCGGAGACGATGCTTGTCTATCGACCGAGACCTTTGTACCGGTCAGCCGCAGCCAATCGGGCAAGCCAAGCCAGAGTTCTCTGCCTACAAGAATTGTCGAGCCCGCGAGGAGAACAAAGCCAACGGTTGGATCCAGGAAGCGGAGTATCGCCGCGCTCAGCGCGGCGAGAGCGATCCAGAAAGCGATTGTCAACCAAAGCGGCGGCTCGTTCAGCTCTCCCGGACGAAGCGCGTACGGCACGAGGGTCGCAAGCGCGGCGATGGCCATGTACTCCAGAGTTACGCCAGCCGAGAAGCCGCGCTCGTTGCTGATGACGCCTGCAACGATGGCGACGATGAATGGGATCAACATCAGCGTGAGTGACGACAGATATCGCGCCGCAAACAGCTCTCGCCCTCGAATCGGCAGCGCCGCATCAAAGGCGCCGCCACGCCGTGGCATCCAGGACCAGACGAAAAAGCAGTAGGGCAATCCCGCAACAAGGACCAGATTCGGCGCCTTCACCGACGTGACAACCGCAAGCAACCCGAGTACCACCACGGGAGCTGACACGCGCAACGACAAATCGCGTCGCATGAGCTGGAAAATCACAACGCCCCCATCGAGTGCTTGCCTCCGACCAACTTGATGAACATCTCCTCGAGCGGGATGTTCGTGCACTGCACATTCGCCAATCCCAACTCGCTCGCGAACAGCAGCGATGCCTCATCGGGCGAACACTTGAACACCGCGTGCCACTGATCCACTACAGCCTTCACCTGCACACATCCCGCCAGCCGCTCGATCGCGGTGACATCGCGCGCTGCATAACGCGGGATGATGGCGATGCAGAACTTCTCGCGCAGATCGTCGAGCTGGCGATCGAGCTTCACTCGCCCTTCATCGAGCAGCACCACACGTCCGCCGAGCCGCTCCACGTCGCCCATGTGATGCGACGAGAACAGAATCGCGGTGCCATTCCGGTTGAGCAGCTGAATTGAGGTTTCGAGAAATTCGCGTCTCGCCGCGGGATCGAGCCCGCCGGCCGGCTCGTCGAGAATGAGCAGATCGGGGCGATGGCAGACTGCGCAGATGAGCGCGACTTGGCGTGCCTGACCCTTGCTGAGCTGGGAGATTCTCCACGTGTTGCCGTCGAGCTCGAATCGCTCGAGCAGTTGCTTCTCCAGCGAGGCATCCCACGTCTTGAAGAGATACCGATGGAAGGCGAGCAGCTCCTGGATCTTCGAGTTCGGCGGCAACACCTGGTCTTCGGCCACGTAGCCAATGCGCTTCTTCACATCGACCGGCCGCTCTGTGGGCGACAGCCCGAACACGCGCACATCACCTTCGTGCGGGAAGAGCATCCCCATCGCGATGTGAATGAGTGTCGTCTTCCCGGAACCGTTGCGGCCAAGGAGGGCGACGACCTCTGCCTGCGCCACGTTGAAGGAGACGTTGGAGAGTACGGGCGCTCCCTTCTTGAACGATCGCGAGATGTTCCTGAATTCGAGAACGGGCGTCGTGATCATCGGCTCTCCTTGCGGCGCGGCGGCGCCGGACTGTCGGTGAGATCGCGGTCGACGTGCTTCATCAGCGCGATGACCTCGCTGAAGCGAAGACCGGCGAGATATGCCTGGGACAGCAGCGCGCGTGCTGCGCTCTGCATCTGCGCGTTGACGACGGCCTGCGAGACTTTCGGCAGCTTCCCGGAGACGAAAGTGCCGCGTCCGCGCTGCGAGTCGATGTAGCCGAGCGCTTCGAGCTCGTCGTAGGCTTTCTTGACGGTGAGCGGGGCGATGACGAGTTGCTCGCTCAGCTCGCGATGCGAGGGCAGCCGGTCGTTGCTCGCGAGCTGCCCGCCGGCGATTGCATCCATGATCTGCCGCATGATCTGGCGGTAGATGGGAAGGTCGGCGGAGGGGTTCACGAGGATGTGCATGAGGTGATATATAACACTATATCACTTTGCCTGTCAATTATTCGTGCGCGATGTCCGGGAGGCTCGAGTCAGCTCGCCAGGCTCACAGCCCCAGCAGCAGCACCGGCAGGATCGCGAGCAGGGCGGCTCCGGCCTGAAGCGCGAGCGTGGAGAGTGCCGCTCTGCGATTCACCGGCAGCCACCGGATCGCGAACACGAGGATGATCGGAAGTTGCGCGACCATCAGAAGCTGAAAGAGATGCGCAACTGTTCCCTCATCGGCCTCGCGCGCGGCGCCGTTGATCAGAACGTGCCCGAGCACGATGGCGAGGGCGAGGGCGGACATGGCGACCGGAAGCCAGGCGGAGGGGCGCTTCATTGTCGAGAACTGCACGGGACAACTCCAGAGCTTGTGTTGAAAGTACTTTGCATTGCAAAGCAGCAATTGTCAACACCGGCGTTTCGGATGCCTCGCCGATCACGGCTACGGCGACCTCGTCCTCATTAGAAACTCTCCCACGCGAACCCCCCATCCACATAGTCCAGCCGCCGCTTCTTCTCATCCAGTCGCAGTATCACCGTCCCCCCAATCCTCGGCGCCCTCCCCCGCACCGCGATGTCGTCGATCCCGTCGCCATCCTCGTCGAGCGCGCCCAACGCCTCGTGCACCTTGAAGCGCAGATCACTCACGCGGATCGGCGTCACCTTCCCCGTCGTATCCACCAGCGCCGCGAGCTGATGGTAGTACTCGTAGTCGCCAGCGTACTGCGCGACGAAGACCATCACACGCGACTTGCCGAAGCAGCCGATCGCCTGCGTCTTCTGCGCGCGCAGGCTCTTCATCAGTCGCGGCGCCATCTTGACAGTGTCGTTCTGCAGCAGGAGCAGCATCGAGTCGCGCACGGTAGACAGACGCGCGGACAGCATCGCGCTGATCGAATTGCGTTGGCAGCTGTCCGCCACCGCCGGCATCGCGCTGTCCGCACGCACCGCGAGCGCCACCACCGGCTGCTTTCCCTTTGCCATCGAGTCCACATGCGCCGGCACCGCGAGCACAGCGACGATCCGCCCATTCCACTGATCGAAGCTCGCGACGGTCGCGTCGTCCTGCCCCCACGCGCCGTGCAGCCGGAACCGATCGCCGATGCGCACCGGCGAGAGCACCTTCACGGCCTCCTCGTACGCCTTCACCCTCGACGGCGTCTTGAGCGGCGCATCAACCCGACCGATGTCCATGAGTATTTTCTTCGCGCGCGACGCTGCGATGAAGTCGCGCTGCGTCTTGAGCTCGAAGACGAGCGTCGCCGCAATCGAGTCCGCGAGCGGCGACAGCTTCCCCACTCGCGCGATCGCCGGCGCATGTGCATCCGCGCTCGGCGCGGCGTCGATGTGCGTCACCTTCGATGTGTCGAGCGTCGCCACATCCGAGCCGTCGGTGGTGTCCGCGTCATCGCGCGCCGAGTCTGCTGCGGCGGATCCGCGATTGTCCGCCGTGGACTGCTTGGCGCTGTCGGTCGCAACCGCCTTGGCGGTTTTTTCCGCCCCCCTGGAACACACAGTGGTGCCAAGTGTCAGCAAAAGTGCCGAAAACGTGATGGCGCCGTAGTCGCGCCAGTGCGCTCGAAGTGGCAAGGACATCCCGGTAGAGACAGAATACTGATGGACCGCCCGCCCTGCATATTCGCTGTCCGACGGGTTATCCTCAAGCGCGTCCACATCTTGCGTTATGCCGAGTCAGTTGGCGCTCGCGTGATGTTGCGGGCGCCATCGACAATGCGTTTTATCTATAGAACGGTCGACAAATACGCCGCCGCTCTGCCCAGGGCGCGCCGAATGACGTTGGAGAACGATTGATGCCTTTTCTCGAGTTGGAAGGAAAGCCGGATCTCGAAAACAATCCGCGCGAGCTGGTCGGCGATGTCGTCGTCGGCAGCGGATCCCAAGCCACCTGGCGACTGTCGGGAAGCGACCTCGCGGCTCGGCATTTTCGCATCGCTGTCGCGAGCGGAGGCGCGCAGGTCACCCCCGCGTCCCCGCAGAACGTCGTCGTTCTCAACGGCGAGCAGGTGCCCACCGATGGCGCCCCGCTCGCCAGCGGCGATGTCGTCGCCGCGGGACAGGCGCGCTTCGTCTTCCTCAGCGACCTGAAATCGAAGCGCCCGACGCCCGTGCTCGAGATGCCGGACGCGCACCTCATCGACGTCACGAACAAGAAGGGGTACACCCTCCGCCGCCGAGTCGTGCAGATCGGCCGCGAGATCGGCTGCTCGATCGTGCTGAAGGATCCGACGGTCTCCCGCTTCCACGCGGACGTCCGCGCCGAAGGCGGACAGTTCGTCCTCTACGCGATGGGGTCGTCCGGCACCAAGGTGAACGGGGAGCCCGCCGTAGTCCCGCGGCTGCTCCGTGAAGGCGATCAGATCCAGATGGGCGACACGACCTTCACCTTCTCCGCTCAGCCGATGCCTCCCGGCATCCGCTCGGTCCAGTTCGAGGACCACGAGG
>JBDTJH010000204.1:0-14411 GCA_039935955.1 Gemmatimonadaceae bacterium | reverse complement strand
GAACTGGCGAGGGCGGTTGCCGATCGTGTTGAAGCGCGTGCAGAGCAGCGACGTCGTCGCCGGCTCGGAGCTCGCCTGCAGCGAGAAGTGCTGCGCGAGACGGTACTCGAGCGTAATGCCGATCGTCGACGAGAAGTTGCTCGTCGAGTTGGCGTTGAGCGCGCACAGTCCGGCGTCCGCGGTCAAGAAGGTTTTTTGACCGAGCTGCTTGCCGACACCGATCCGCGAGCCGGACAGAAAGTTCGACGCGCTCTGATCCGCGGCGGCCTGATTCGTGGAGCTCGCATTTCCCGTCTGGATCTGCACGACATCGAAGAAGCCGATCTGCGAGTTGATCGCGCGCTCGATCAGCGCTCCCGCACTCGGCAGCAGCGCCTGCGCGACCGGTCGGAGCGCGCTGTTGTTCGCGTCGTTGGAGCCGAGGAGAGTCGGCTGGCCGAACACGAGATAGCTCAGGATCTCCGTGTACGAGAGCGCGATGCGCTCGTCGCTCGAGAGATCGAGTTTCGGATCGAGTAACGTACCGCCGATGTGCGCGATGATGCGCACGTCCTGCGCGAGCTGGTTCGCCTGGCGCACTGTGTACGTTGCCCAGATGTTGAGCGTTCCAGCCTGCTGCGGATCGTTGTAGAACGTCACCGTTCCGCTGTCGACCTGGAAGGTGCGCTGCACCAGCCCGAGGTCGAGTCGATAAGTGCCGCGCTCCACATCGATGGATCCGTCGAACCGCTGATTAACCGCATCCTTTCGCAGCGCGACCTGCCCGCCGAGCTTGATGTTCGCCTCCGCCGAGCGCAGCCACACGTCGTTCCCGATCTCCACCTGCAGGCTCGGCACCTGGAGATAGCGGATCGCCTCCTGCACGTCGCGGCGCTGCTGGCCGAGGAAGGTGCGGCGGATCTCGACGAGATTCGTATCGACGAGAGTGCCGACGTCGGGGTCGATCGTCGGGTCGAGGCTGAGCGCCGTCTTCTGCGCGAGCTCGGGCAGATAGAAGGTTGCGCGCTCGATGTCGAGATTGCCCGTGAGCACCATGTGGCTGAACGGTCCAACGAGCCGGACATCATCGCTGAGCTCCAGACGCGCGAGCGACCGCTTGTCGACGACGAGGAAGTTCCGCGCCGACATCGAGAGATCGACCTGCACATTGCTCAGATCCTCGGAGAGATCGAGCATGTTCCCGAGCACGAGCGACCCGCGCACCGACAACTTGCTCCCCGCTTCGGTGCCGCTCGACATCGAGAGTGTGTCGATGCGAATGCTGTCCGCGCGGAAGCCGACGTCCGCCTCGACGTGCTGCAGCCGCGTGCCGAGCGCGGGGAGCCCCATTTCGCCATTGCGCACGCGCATGCGCCCCGTGAGCAGCGGATGCCTCCAGGTACCGGAGAGGTCGAGCGCGACGCTCGCCGTTCCCGATGGTCGCGAAAACGAGGGCGAGAACGTTTCGAGCACCGCGAGATCGAGACTGTCGCCGGCGAGATGTCCCTTGAGCGGCTGGTCGAGCATGCGTCGCTGCACGGGCATGAGCGCGAGATTCAGCGGCCACGATCCGGTGAACGACATCACCGCGGTGTCGTGCCGGAACACGATCATCTTCGTGTCGAGCAGCCGGTTCGCGTACGAGCCATTGAGCGTGAAGTACGGAAAGGCGACGGTACCGAACGACACGTCCTGAAAGCGCGATGCGAGCGCGACGATCGGCGAGGCGCGCGGACCGGTGATGTCGATGGTGCCCGAGGCTGTTCCGCTCACCGGGGTGCTGAGCTGCGCGAGCACGCCGAGATCGGCGAGCGACACGCTGTCCGCCTGCAGCGATACGTTCACGGGTCGCGTGTTGGGAAGATCAGCGTGCACGATGATCGCGCCGCCCTCGCCGCCGTGCGCCACCAGCGAGTCGATATGCGTGCCGGAGGTGTCGAGCACGATCGTCGCGGGCGCCACGAGCCCCCACTGATGCGTATCGATCAGGCCGCCGAGGCTGTCGACGACGAGCTGCAGCGAGTCGAGCGAGCGGTCGAAGACGAGATGACTTCCGACGACGAAGCTTCCGGTGTGACGATTGCTCGCGGCCGAGAGGGTGAGCTCGCCGTGCGATTTGCTCGCGAGCGTGAGGTCGCCCTGCATGCTGTCGATCGCGACGGTCGCGATCACGAGCGAATCGGCGCGAGCGCTGATCCTCCCCTTCGCGTTCGTCGGCAGCCCGCCCACCGCATAGCTCGCGCTCGCGTGCATCACCTTGTTCCCGCTCACGAACAGCGAATCGCCCGCGATGACTCCGCGCGCCAGCAGCGTGTCGATCGAGCCGATCAGCATCCCCTCGGCGTGCGCCGTCCCGTAGAGGGAGTCGGCGAGCTGACGGACCTCGAGATCGTGCTCCGTCATGCGCACCGCGGAGTCGCGGGGCGCGGAGTCGGCGACCGCGCGCGGGAGGATCCACGGGCGCAGGCCCCCGAGCGAGTCGACGAGCACGTTGTACGACAGCGAGTCGACGACGTTCGGTGCGAGCCCGAGCGTTCCCTTCGCGAAGATCCGCGCCGCGCTGCTCGCGATGCTCAGCGTGTCGACGTGCATGCGCCCGTTGCCGAAGGTCAGCGAGGCGGTCGCCGCCGTCAGATCGACGGGCTCCACGCGCGACTGGTCGAGGTCGAGCGTGAGCGAGCCGGCGAGATTCGCGATCGAGTCGCCGTGTACGTCGAACGCCGCGCGACCGGCGAGGCTCGTGGATGGCAGCGCCGGCCGCTCCATCAATCGCTGCACGTCGAGATCCGCGACGCTCGCCGTACCCCGCCCTGCGAGCCCGCTCACCGAGTCGAGATCGAAGTTCCCGTTCACGACCATCGTCCCCGCGTCCCCGGAAAGATTGGCCGTGACATCGAGGTCGTCCAAGGTTCCACGAATGCGCATCGGACCCGAGAAGTTGCCGCGGAAGGCGAGCCCCGGATACGAACGCGCGAATGTCGTGAACGAGACCGGCTCCGCCTGCAGCGTCACGTCGAAGGCGGTGAACTTCGGATTCTGCGTGACGCGCCCGTCACCGGTGAAGTGTGACGTCGGATTGTCGCCATCGTGGTGCACGAGGTTCGCATCGTGAAAGCGTGTGTCGAGCCACGAGGAGTCGAGCCGCGCCGTTCCCGACACCGTACCCTGCAGCCGCGGAAAGCTCGGGAAGAGATATTGAACCGTGCGGAGATCGAGCGACGCGAGATCGACGTCGAGCGAATGGAACTTCGCGTTCGATGGCACGAGGATGTCGAGTGCGCCGTGCACGGTCGCCTTCGTGATCGCGCCCGGCACGTGCGCATCGTGGAAGGTCATTTGGCCGTCGTCGACGTGCCAGTCGGTGAGCAACCCTCCCTTCCCCCGCACCGAGCCCGTGAACTGTCCCTGCCAATCCTCGGGAAACGGTCCGCCGGCGATCGTGCGCAGCAGATCGAAATCCAGCGGAGAGAACTGCGCGTCGACGTTCGTCACCGCGAGCACCGGCAGCCCAACGACGAAGGTCATCGCTCCGGTGAGGTGCGACTTCGTGGAGCGCATGTCCAGTTTCGTGAGCCCGTATTCGAGCGCGTGCGCATCGCGCAGGTTGTTTCGAATCGTGAGCTCCATCTTCCCGCTGCCCGTTTTCGGCAGCGTCGGATAGACCCACGCCACGTCCTTCATCGAGACGGAGTCCCCCCACACGTGCACATCGTAGTGCGTCGGCACGGGCCCATGCCACGAGACGAGCCCCTTCGCGTGCCCCGTCGATCCCGGCAAGTCGAAGTGGTGCAGATCGAAGAACACCGTGTCGCCGATGATGCGCACGGGCCCGGTCGCATTGCTCACCTCGAGCGGGGGGTCGTTCTCGCTCACGCTCATGTTGCCGATGTAGATCAGCTTGCCGATGCTGTCGGGATCGGCGAGTCGCACGTACGGCGACCGAAGCTCGCCCTTCGTCCAGCGGCGCGTCTGCTTGATTCCCTCGCGCGTGCGACGCCACTCGTGATTCTTGTCGTTGAGCGCAACCTTGATCGCGCTGTCGCGCCGCGCGCCCTTCAGCGAGTCCGGCGGAGACCAGAGATCGGTGAGCGTGAAGGTCAGGTCGTGCAGAACCGCACTGTCCATCACGATGTAGTCGCCGATCGACCGGCCTCCCGCGAGCCGCGGCTTCTTCTGCCCGTCCGGAAAGACATGCCGAAAGCTCCACTGGTGATCCGCCCGGCGGCGTAGATAGACGTTCGGGTGATTCACCTCGAAGTACGAGAGGAGCAGACGCTTGTCGAGCAGGTCGCGCGGATCGTAGCGAATGATCACGGGGCCCGTCGCGACGACGAGCGAATCCTCCTCGTCGCGAATCGAGATCGAGTCGAGCTCCACGCCGGTGAACAGGCTTCCGGAGATGCGTCCAATGTACATCGTGCCGCGGTTCCCCATCGCGCTCGTCACCTGCGCGTTGATCAGCGACCGGAGTCGTGCGCGCCCGAGATCCGTCTGCGTCGTCGCCAGGATCGCACCGATCACGCTCATGCCTAGGAGCAGCAGGATACCGGCGCTGATGAGCGCGACGAGACGGCGGCGAGACATCCGCTAGAACGCCTGCCCGATGCTGAAGTTGAACGTCAGCTTGCTGAACAAGCTGTTGCTCGACGACGGCGTGTAGTTGGGCTCGCAGCTGTCGCCCGGCTGGATGATTCCCTGCTGCAGGGTGTTCCCGGGGCTGACGCAGCGAAGCACCGCATCGTCGCCCACGTAGTACGCCGAGCCCCTCGTCGAGGCATAGCCGTTGTAGGCGACGTCGACGCGCAGCGGCCCAATGGGCGACCGCACGCGCACGCCGGCGCCCGGGGTCACGCGCAGGTCGGAAAACGTGAAGTTCTGCTGCGGACGATTCCACACCTGCCCTGCATCGACGAACGTCGCGAGCTGCACGCGCCCGCCGAGCGACGGCAGCCGCAGCCGCCACTCGATGTTCGCGACGATCAGGGTGTTACCCCCGGTGGGCGAGTACTGCCGCACGCGCGAATGCGCGCTGGTATCCGCCTGGTAGACCTGAGTTGGCATGCTTTCGACGACAACGGTGCGGACGGCGAACGTATCCACGATGTACACCACGGGTCCCAGCAGATTCTGATTGTATCCGCGCACGGAGTTCGGCCCGCCCGCATACAGTCGCTCCTCCGGCGGGACGTACGAAATGGAGCCGTGCGTCGTGAAGCCATCGAGCACCGCGGCCAACTGGAGTCTCGCCGCGAACGTCGACGACCCCACCGTCCTGTATACCGAGCCTTCGATCAGCGCTCGGCTGAAGCGCGTGCCGTTCGCCGTGTCGAGTGACGTCGTGCCGCTCCGCAGCTCGAGATGCAGCTGATTCCCGTTGGAGGGATCGAGCAGCTGGTCCGTGCGATCGCGCAGCAGCGACACGCCGAAGACGTGCAAGCTGCCGTTCTGCTGCAGCCGCTCGATGTCCGCGAGCGCGCAGCGGTTGAAGAGCTGGCAGAATACCGCGGGCGCGGCCGTCGTGTGACCGTATTCCACGCGATACGAGAGCCCGAGCGGAAGTCCCGGGCGCAGATCGCGCGGCTTCAGGTCGCGCGAGACTTCCGCCGCGCCACCGATGATCGTCTCACGCACGTACGCCCGATACTCCGACGTGCGCTCGCTGAACAGCGTGAACGACGGCAGCGTGTGCGGCCCGATCAGCCCACGCAACCTGATCGTCCCCGACGCGTAGTAGTTGAGGCGATTCGAGATCGAGTCGTCGCGCACGTTCTGCGGGCAGAGCGCGAGATGCGAGAGCCGCCCGTTGAGCTCGAGCCGCCGCGCACCGCCGAAGAAGTCGCGATCCGTGAGCCGCGCCTGCGTCCGAATGCAATCGAGCGTCGCCCAGCCAGCGCCGATGCCGAGCGATGTCATCTTCGTCTCGTTGAGCCGCACGAGCACGGTGAGCAGGCTGTCGTTCGGCTGCGCGCTGTCCGGCGCGAGCGCGACGTCGACGTGGCTGTACGTCTCGAGCTGATAGAGATCACGCTCGCTGCGCACGAGGTCCTTCGAGCGGAAGACGTCGCCGACCTTGAAAGAGAGCAGCTTCCGCACGGTGCTCGTGTCGATCTTCGCCGAGTCGCCGCCGGGGGCGACCTCGAACTCGATGCGTCCGATGTGCGCGACGCGGCTGGGGATCGCCATCGGCTGGCCGCGGAACTGTTCGAAGTACTGGTACTCGAGCTGCGCGCGGTCGGACTTCGGATCGACGTCGCTCGATGCCAGCGGCGCCGCGGCGTAGGGATATCCGCTGTCGTGCAGCTGCTCGCGCACGGTGTCGAGCACGGTCTGCAGCTCGATCTTCGTGAAGATGTGATCGTGCCTGAAGTGATCGAGCTCGTGAAGGAGGCGGGCGTGGTCGGCAACCGAGTCGAGTCCGGTGACCGCGAGCGAATCGATCATCACCGGCGGTCCTTCGGTGATCCCGAAGCCCACCGCGACGGAGCCCGTACCTGCAGGCAGCACGGCGGTCTTGACCGCGGTCTTGTAGTAACCGCGCAGCCGGTAGAAGAGCCGGATGCGCACCGCATCGCGCGAGAGCTCGAGGGTGTCGAGGCAGCGCTTCGAGCCGATGGGCAGATGCAGATGCCGGCGCGCAAAGCTCGACGGCGACGTCACGATGACGGCCGCAAGTTCCGCGCTTTCGAAGTGCTGATTGCCGTTGAAGGTGATCGAGCGGACTTCGAGATCACCGGGGTCGCAGTCGATGTCCTGCGCCCGTAGAACGCCGGGAAACGCGACCGGAAGTACGAGCAGCAGCGCGGCGAGGAGAACCCGTCGCATCACCCGCGTGTTCGCGCGTGCTTCGCGGCCCGTTCCGGCACCGCATCCACCGGCTCGAGCTTCATCGGTGAACGCTCGGCTACGATGCGCGCGATGTAGAAGACGACGAGCCCCGCGCCCACTCCCATCGCGATGGCGGGAAGGAGCGCGCGGCCGTGCACCGGCAGCCGATCATCGTAGCGGACGACCGACTCGTCGCGCGTCCCGTTCGTTACCGTCATTGGCACCCTTTCGTGAACGCCGCGAGCACTGCTAAGAAAACGACCGGCGATGACGTGTGCTACACTGTTTGCACGAGGATGGTACCGGGCCCCCGCTGCTTCGCGCGCCGCTTCACTTCCGCCGCCAGCGACCCGATATGACCCGTCGAGATCCAGCGGTCAGGGCCGATCTGGAGCACCGCCGCGGACAGCCGCGCAATCGGAAAATCACGCGCCCGCCCTTCGCGATCGACGCCGGTAAAATGCCCGCGCCGCACCGCCTCCTCTCCTACCGCGCGCTTCGCCACATCGACGAAGCGTAGCGCACACTCCCGCGCGATCGACAGCGCGCGCTGCACCGACGTGACCGCGATGAAATCGTCGCCGCCGATGTGCCCGACGAAATCCGTCGGCGTACCCGTCGTCTCGATCGCGCCCCTGATCGCCTGCCCCATGTCCCTGATGACCATGTCGGCGATCGAGAATCCGAACGTGTCCGCGAACGGCTTGAAGTTGTCGAGATCGATGTAGCAGATCGCGAACGAATCGCCGTTCTGCGCGCGCCGCTCGATCTCTTCCTCGATCGCCTTCCCGCCCGGCAGCCCACTCGTCGGATTTCGGTCGCCTTCGCGCCGCACGATCCGCAGAAGCGCGACGATGCGCGCCCGAAGCTCACGCGGATCGAACGGCTTCGCGAGATAGTCGTCCGCGCCCGCATCGAACGCGGCGACCTTCGCCGCGATGTCTCCCTGCGCCGTGAGCATCAGGATCGGGATGCGCGCGGTGAACGGATTCAGCTTCACGGCGCGACAGACGTCGAGCCCGCTCATGCCGGGCATGACGAGATCGAGCACGAGCAGATCCGGCTCGCGTTCCTGGATGGACGCGAGCGCGGACAGTCCGTCGGCCGCCAAATCGGCCTCATGCCCCGCCGATTGGAGGACCTCACGCACCATCAGGCGCATGTCCTCGTTATCGTCGACGCACAGGACGTAACTCACGATTGACGCTTCACTTGGGGCCCGATAAGTTCACTCGAATAGTACTGCTGTGTCAACGTCGTAGCCACGTGAAGGCGACGCGCGGGCGCGCTCCAGCACGGGTTCGCCATGTCCTTGTCTCGCCTGCCATTGCTCGCTCTCCTGATCCTCGTCGCCTGTCGCGGCGGAGATGCCGGGCATCGCCGCACCCTCGTCGATGCGCGCGACCGCTATGACCCCAAATCTCTCGACCCTGCGCTCTCCACCGATGTTCCGACGGGACGCGCCGTGTCGTACCTGTTCGACGGACTCACCCGCTTCAGTCCAGATGCGAAGGTCGGGCCAGCGCTCGCGACGCGATGGGAAGTCACTCCCGATGGCCGCACCTATCTCTTCCATCTGCGAGCCGGCGTTCGCTTTCACGATGGCTCGCTGCTCCACGCGAGCGACGTCGTGCACAGCTTCACTCGCGTCCTCGATCCTGCGAATAAATCCGGCCGTCCCTGGCCGCTTTATCCGATCGCCGGCGCACGCGCATTCGCCGCCGGAAAGGCAGCGACCGTCACGGGCGTCACGGCCGTCGATGACAGCACGGTCCGCATCGCGCTGGACACCGCGCTCGCGATCTTCCCAAAGTTACTCGCGATGCCGGTCGCATCGGTGGTTCCGACGAAGATTTCTCCCGATTTCGGCGAGCATCCCATAGGCACCGGCGCCTGGACGCTGGTCGCCTGGCAGCACGACGACTACGTGCTCCTCGCGCGAAACTCCGAATACTTCGGCGGCGCGCCGAAGCTCGACTCGCTCCTGATACGAATCATTCCGGAGCCATCCACGGCCGTCGCGGAGTTCGAGAGCGGCAATGTGGACCTGCTCTACGTTCCGGAAGCCGACGCGCAGCGCTGGGAGCAGACCGACGAGAAGAAGGCGCTCCTCACATCGGCGCCCGCGCTCCGCCTCTGGTACGTCGCGCTCAACACCACGCGCGGACCGCTGAAGGACGCGCGCGTGCGGCAGGCGCTCAACCACGCCGTCGATGTCCGCACCATCCTCGACAGGCTCCTCGGCGGACGCGGACATCTCGCAGCAGGCGTGATCCCGCCGTCGCTCGAGGGGGCCGACGATGCACGGGCGCCGTATGCCTACGATACAACGGCCGCGCGAAAGCTCCTCGTTGCGGCGGGCTACGCAAAGGGCTTCGGTATCGAGCTCTGGGTGCCGCAGGATCCCGCCTTCGCGCGCGTCGCGGAATCGATCCAGTCGTATCTCGCGGTGGTCGGCGTGCGCGTGAAGCTCGTGCAGCGCGAGAGCGCCGCGGCGCGCGAGGCTTCGCGCAACGGACAGGCCGACATGTTCATCAAGGACTGGTACGCCGACTACCCCGACGCCGAAAACTTCCTGTATCCGCTGTTGCATGGCGCGAACCGCGGCGTCGGCGGCAACGTGTCGTTCTACGAAAATGCGGAGTTCGACCGGATCGTCTCGCAGTCGCGCACCGAACAGGACTCCGTGAAGCGCGCGGCGCTCTACCGTCAGGCCGACTCGCTCGCCTTCGTCGACGCGCCGATGATCTACCTCTTTTTCTACAACGAGCTCTACGCTGTACAGCCGTGGGTGAAAGGTTTCGTCGTTCCGACCATCTTCAACGGGCAGAAGTTCACGGACGTGACCATCACGGCGCACTGACCATGGCGTACTGACATGGGCGCGCTGCTCCTCCGTCGCGCGCTGCTTGCGATCCCGACGCTCTTCGGTGTCGTCGTCGTCGCCTTTCTGCTTCTGTACGTCGCGCCGGGCGATCCTGTGTTCGAGATGGTCGGCGAGCGCGCGGACTCCGCGACGGTCGCGCGACTCCGCCACGAGCTCCGCCTCGACGAATCGCTCCCGCGCCAGTTCGCGCACTACACCGGCGGTGTGCTGCGCGGCGACCTCGGACGCTCGTTCATCACCGGGCGCCCGATCGCTCGCGACATCGCCGAGCGTTTTCCGAAGACGCTGGAGCTCGCGGGCTCGGCGATGCTCCTCGCGATCGTCGTCGGCGTGTCGCTCGGCGTTCTGAGCGCGCGACATCCCGGCGGCTGGATCGATCGCGGCGCGCTCACCATCGCGTATCTCGGCGTGTCGTTCCCCGTGTACTGGGTGGGGCTGCTGCTCATTCTGTTGTTCGCGGTCGTGTTGCAGTGGCTGCCGCCGTCGGGGTACGGAGGGCCGCAGTTTCTGATTCTTCCCGCGCTCGCACTGGGCTCGCGCTCGATCGCCTTTCTCGCACGCATGACGCGCTCATCGATGCTCGAGGTGCTGTCGAGCGACTACGTGCGCACCGCGCGCGCCAAGGGCGTGCGCGAGAAACTGGTGCTCATGTCCCACGCGCTGAGAAATGCGCTGGTGCCCGTGATCAGCGTCCTCGGTCTCGACTTCGGCTCGTACCTCACCGGAAGCATTCTCACGGAAACTGTGTTCAGCTGGCCCGGAATCGGCCGCTACGTGGTGAATGCGATCGGACGCCGGGACCTTCCCGCAATCCAGGGAACCGTGTTGTTTTTGAGCGTGGTCTTCGTGGCAGTGAATCTCATCACGGACCTCGCGTACGCCGCTGCGGATCCTCGCATCGCGTACGACTGACCAGGCGCTCGCGCCGGCGAAACCCGGGCTGGCGCAGACCCGTTGGGATTAACGTGACGACTCCCTATCAGCCCCCCCGCGATCCCCGCTTCGCGAGCGCGCCGCCGGCGACGGTCGCGGCGCAGATGATCGTGCCGGACGATCTGGTTCCCGCGGTGCGCGGCGTGACGGCGTTTCTCTCCACGCAGGTGCGCGCGGGCGACTGGATCCTCCCCCGCCTCTTTCGCACGGTGGCGTTCTGGGGCAACGTGACGATCGATCTCACGAGCGCGCGCTTCGGCGCGGGGCGCTCGCGACTCGAGCTCGTCGTGATCATGGGGAACGTCACCGTGCTCGTGCCGCCCGATGTCCGCGTGGAGTGCGACGGCGACGCGATCATTGGCTCGTTCGATCTGCAGGGGCAGAAGTGGAGCTCGCCGATGGAAGGCTCGCCCACGGTCCACATCACGGGGACAGCGTTCATGGGGTCGGTCGAGGTGAAGGTGATCAACCCGAACGCGCCATCGTGGATGACGATGCTTCGCAACCGCTGGAACGAGGCGCGTGGGCTGGGATCAGGGGAACCGTAGTCGCAGCGAAGCTGCCACGCCGTCAGCTCAGAAACTTCGGCGACACGACCGATCCCGAATTCTTCCCCTCGATCGCATCGACGTACGCGCGCGCAACATCGGCGGCCGGCATGCCTCCCGTCGGATCCATCTTGAACGCGACCAGCGTCTCGGTGATCCACGGCGGGCTGATGATGTTCACGCGGATGCCCCGCGGCGCCTCGAGTGCGGCAGCGCGCGTGAAGCCCTCGAGCCCGGAATTCACGAGGCTGATCGCGCCGCTGCCGACCATTGGCTGGCTCGCAAGCACACCACTGGTCAGCGTGAACGAGCCGCCATCCCGCACGGAATCGAGCCCGTAGCGCACGAGATTTACCTGGCCCATGAGCTTGCTCTTGATGCTGAAGGCAAAGTCATCGTCGGTGAGCGCGGCGAATGGCGAGAATCTCGCCTCGCCTGCCGCGCACGCAACGGCGTCGATCTTCCCGATTCGCTGGTAGAGCGCGCGAATCGATGCAGGGTCGGTGAGATCGACCTGCTCGTGCGCCTTCTGGCGGCTCGCGAGTACGAGGTCGTGGCGATTCTGGAGTGCGGCGACGAGTGGCCGCCCGATGGTGCCCGTGGCACCGACGATGAGGATGCGCATGATGAACAAATATGCAACGTGCGTCGTCGGTTCCAACTCAGCCCGCGATCGCAGCGCTCCCAGCCTTCGCGCGAGCGGCGATCGCGGTGGCAATGCGCTTCGCGTCTCGCCCGACGCCGTGGATCATCGTCGATGACATCGCGTACTGAAAATGCTGCCCGACGAAGAAGAGCCCCGGTTGCTCCGCGACGATGCCGCGTGACTGCCTCGAATCGCCCGCATCATCGAAGATCGGAAGATCGACGAACGACAGTCCCGGATTGAATCCCGTACACCACACGACGTTCGTCACGTCGAGAGCTCGACCGTCGGCAAGCAGCGGAAGCCCGTCGCGCACGCCCTCGACGCGCGGCACGCGAGTGACACCCGCGCCCGCGAGATCCTGCTCGCGCGTGCGAATGAGCGGCGTCCCCAACTTCATCGTCTTGCGCCGCGCGGCACGTCCCATCGGCGTGTCGACCGTGAGCACGCGGTGGAAGACGACGCGGAAAATGAGCGGCGCCAGCCCGTAGCGGGACGCCATGCCCTCGATGCGAAACGGCACCTGCCCCGTCACGCGCCCGGAAAAATACGTCGCATGCCCGCCACGCGCGGACTCGATCGCGATCTCGGCCCCGGAGTTCCCCGCGCCGACGATCAACACGCCGCCAGCGCGCAGCTGCGCGACATTGCGATAGTCGAGCGAATGCAACTGCGTGATCTCCGTCGACAGCTCTGCGGCGAACGGCGGAATGCGCGGCGCTTGATAACTCGCCATCGCGATCACGACGTTCTCCGCCTCGATCACCGAGCCGCCAGTCGACACCATGAGCGTCTCGCCCTCGCGCCAGACGCGCTCGACACGCGCGCCCGTGCGCACCGGCAGCTGGAAGCGCGCCGCGTACGCCTCGAGATAGCCCGCCATCTCGTCTTTCGTCGGAAACGAATGCTTCGGCGCGGGGAACGGCATTCCATCGAGCCCATTGAACCGCGCGGGGGTGAACAGCCGCAGCGAATCCCATCGCTTGCGCCACGCGTCGCCGATTCTCGCGTTGCCCTCGATGATGACGAACGGTCTGCCGAGCTGCGCGAGATGATAGCCGGCGGAAAGTCCCGCCTGTCCGCCGCCGATGATCACGGTCTCGATTCGTTCCGGCGTTCCTGCCGAGCGCATGGGGCTACGCGTCCTCGCCGCCGTCACCGAACCGCTTCCGCGTCTCCTGATTGCCGCCCTCGCGCAGCACGCGCGCAAGCAGCGCGGGATTCACCCGGCTCCAGAGCAGCCCGCAACTCACGCACGCGCGCGCGCCCGGAGGAAAGAACTCGTCCGAGGTCTTGTTCGCCCCGATCATCGGCACCGCAGCCTTCGCCGTCCAGAAGCGCAGCCCCGACGGTCGAAAATAGATCGACGCGATGCCGCCGAGGATTCGCCCCTTCGTGATCTGGTCGCTCCCGCACTGCGGGCACTTCTCCGTCTCCTCACTCATCTCCAACTCCTGCCGATTGCACTCGTCTGCCCATCGTGCGCCTCAATCATCCTTCTGCCCGAAAATTGCCATGTTCGACGAGTGACCCGGATTCACTTTCTTCTCCGGGTAGATCCAGTGCACGGCCTGGTTCACCGCCGTCGCAGCCTCGCCGAAGCCCGTCGCGATCAGTTTCAGCTTCCCGGGATACGTCGTGATGTCGCCGGCAGCGTAAATCCCCGCGCGGCCCGTCTCCATCGTGCTCGTCACGACGATCTCATCCTTTTCGATCGTGAGCCCCCACTCCGCCAGTGCGCCGATGTCGCTCACGAAGCCGAGCATTGGGAGAATCACGTCGACGTCGACGTCGTGCGTGGTCTTCGCCTTCACATCCTTCAACGTAGCGGCCGTCACCCGTCCATTCGACCCGCGGACGTCCGCGATCTCGTGAAAGGTCAGGACGCGCGCCCGTCCGGCCTTTGCGGCCTCGTTCACGGCCGCAACCGTCGATCCGTGGGCCCGGAAGCGGTCGCTTCTGTGAATCAGCGTCACCGATTCGGCGTGATCCATGAGCTGATGCGTCCAGTCGAACGCCGAATCGCCGCCGCCCACTATTAAGACCTTCTGTCCGGTGAAGGCCTTCGGGTCGGTCACGCGGTCGTGAATCCCCTTTCCATACCACTCGTCGGCCGACGGATGCGGCAGCCGGCGCGGCGAAAAGGCGCCGATTCCCGCCGCGACGATCACGGAGCGGGACGGGAAGCGGTCGGTTTCGGTGACGAGAGTAAGCACCCCGCCGTCCTCTTCCAGAGCCACGATGCGCTGCCCCAGCTGCTCGTCGGGCTGAAACTGACGCATCTGGACGACGAGATCCTTCACCAGATCCTTGGCGAGAATCTTCGGCAGTCCCGCTACGTCGAAGATGTATTTCTCCGGGTAGAGTGCCGTCAGCTGCCCGCCGAGCTCCGGAAGGGCGTCCACGATGCGCGCGGTCACGCCACGCATGCCCGCATAGAAGGCGGCGAACAGCCCGGTAGGACCTGCGCCGATGATCGTGATGTCCCGGATATCCAGCGTCATGAAGTGCGTCAGAGGTGAGAACGAACGGCCCCGCAGAGGCAGAGAAAGATGAGCACAGCAAGTATGCACACCGAAGACCACATTCTGGA
>JBDTJH010000203.1:0-5238 GCA_039935955.1 Gemmatimonadaceae bacterium | reverse complement strand
GAGCCGAGCGCCGTCGTCACGGACAGGGTGAGATTCGAACTCACGAAACGGTTGCCCGTTCTCCGGTTTTCGAGACCGGTGCCTTCAGCCACTCGGCCACCTGTCCAGGCAAGGCGTAAAAGCTATGGGGCCACCGGAGGCGAGTCAACGGAAAGTGCCCGCCGCGCAGCGAACATCTCGCGCAACAGCGCACCACTCTCCTCGCCTCGCACGCCGCCCCGCACCTGCGGCCGATGATTCAAAACGGGATGACGCAGCAGATCCTCCACCGATCCCGCCATCCCCGCCTTGCCGTCCCAGGCGCCGAACACCACGCCCTTCACGCGCGCGAGGACGCTCGCACCCGCGCACATCGCACACGGCTCGAGCGTCACGTACAACACGCAGTCGCTGAGCCGCCACGTACCGAGCGACGCGGCAGCGGCGCGTAGCGCGAGCACCTCCGCGTGCGCCGTCGGATCCTGATCGCGCACGGTGCGATTCCCTTCTCGCGCGATGAGCACACCATCGCACACGACAAGCGCGCCCACGGGCACCTCACCCGCGGCCGCCGCCTCGCGCGCGACGACGAGCGCCTCCGCAATCCAGCGCTCGTCGTCCTCGAGACTCATCTCGCTCAGCGCGACACCGCCGCGGGCTCGCTCGACACCGGGTCGTCGTGCCCCACGACCTCGAAGGCCAGCGTCCCGTCTGCGCTCCGCGTGACCTTCACGTGGTCGCCATCCTTGAAGCGGCCATCCAGCACCGCCATCGCGAGCGGATTCTGCAGATATCGCTGAATCGCGCGCTTCAGCGGACGCGCGCCGAAGGCCGGATCGAAGCCCTCCTCCGCCAACACACGCTTCGCCTCGGGCGTGAGCTCCAGCGTGATCTTGCGATCGCCGAGCAGTGTCTTGAGTCGCTCGAGCTGCAGATCGACGATGAACTCGATCTGATCCATCGCCAACGGATGGAAGATGATGATGTCGTCGACGCGATTCAGAAACTCCGGCTTGAAGTTGCGCCTGAGCTCCGCCATCACGTGCGTCTCCACCTCGGCCCAATCCGCCGTGCCGCGATCGAGAATGAACTGGCTCCCGATGTTCGACGTCATGATGATCACGGTGTTCCGGAAGTCCACCGTGCGCCCCTGTGAGTCGGTGAGTCGCCCGTCGTCGAGAATCTGCAGCAGGATGTTGAAGACATCCGGATGCGCCTTCTCGATCTCGTCGAAGAGCACGACGGAATACGGGCGACGACGCACGGCCTCCGTGAGCTGTCCACCTTCATCGTAGCCGACGTATCCCGGCGGCGCGCCGATCAGTCGCGAGACGGCGTGCTTCTCCATGTACTCCGACATGTCGATGCGCACGAGCGCCTGCTCCGAGTCGAACAAAAAGTCCGCGAGCGCGCGCGCCGTCTCCGTCTTTCCCACACCCGTGGGTCCGAGGAAGATGAACGAGCCGATGGGACGATTCGGATCCTGCAGCCCCGCGCGCGAGCGACGCACCGCATCCGCGACCGCCTTCACTGCCTCGCGCTGACCGACCACGCGTCGCGCCAGCTCATCCTCGAGCTTGACCAGCCGCTCGCGCTCCGTCTCCATCATTCGCGACAGTGGAATCCCCGTCCATCTCGAAACGATATCCGCGATGTCCTCGGCATCCACCTCCTCTTTCAGGAAGCGCGTGCCCGTGCTCTGCTTCTGCTTGAGCGCCAGCTCCGCGTCGCGTAGCTCCGCCTCGAGCTTCGGAATCTCGCCGTACGACAGCTCCGCCGCGCGGCCAAGATCGCCGGTGCGCTGCGCCTGCTCCACCTCGGTACGCGCCTGGTCGATCTCCTGCTTGATCACGCTCAGCTTCCCGAGCGAATCCTTCTCGGCCTGCCACTGCGCCTTCATCCCGCCGGACTTCTCCTTGAGCTCCGCGAGCTCGCGCTCGAGCGCTTCGAGCCGCTCGCGCGACGCTACGTCCTTCTCCTTCTTGAGCGCCTGCCGTTCGATCTCGAGCTGCATCACGCGGCGCTCCACCTCGTCGATCTCCTGCGGCAGCGAGTCGATCTCGATTCGCAGCCGCGACGCGGCCTCATCGATGAGATCGATCGCCTTGTCGGGGAGAAAGCGGTCGCCGATGTAGCGATTCGACAGCGTCGCCGCGGCGATGATGGCCGAGTCGGTGATGCGCACGCCGTGATGTACCTCGTAGCGTTCCTTCAGGCCACGCAGGATTGCGATCGTATCAGGCACCGTCGGCTCGCCGACGAACACCGGCTGAAAGCGGCGCTCGAGCGCGGCGTCCTTCTCGATGTGCTTGCGATACTCGTCGAGCGTCGTCGCGCCGACGACGCGGAGCTCGCCGCGCGCGAGCATCGGCTTGAGCATGTTCCCCGCGTCCATCGACCCCTCGGCCGCGCCGGCGCCGACGAGCGTGTGCAGCTCGTCGATGAAGACGACGAACTTCCCCTCCGATGACGTGATCTCCTTGAGCAGCGCCTTCAAGCGCTCCTCGAACTCGCCGCGGAACTTGGCTCCCGCGATCAGCGCCGCGAGATCGAGCGCGACGAGCCGCTTGCCGCGCAGCGACTCGGGCACGTCACCATTGATGATGCGCTGCGCGAGCCCCTCCACGATCGCCGTCTTGCCGACACCGGGCTCGCCGATGAGCACTGGATTGTTCTTCGTTCGGCGAGAGAGCACCTGGATGACGCGCCGAATCTCTTCGTCGCGCCCGATGACCGGGTCGAGCTTCCCCGCGCGCGCCGCGGCGGTGAGGTCGCGAGTGTACTTCTCCACTGCCTGGTACTGATTCTCCGGCGTCTGGTCGGTGACGCGGTGCGAGCCGCGCACGGCCTGCAGCGCGTCGAGCAGCGCAGCCCGCGTGACACCCAGCTCTTCCAGCACCGTCTTCGACTCGGTGCCCTTGGTCTCGGCGAGCGCGAGCAGCAGATGCTCCGTCGACACGAATGCATCCTTGAGCTTCCGCGCCTCATCGTCCGCGCTGTCCATCACCTTGTTCAGCTCGCGCGAGAGACTCGGCTGCGCGCCGGTCTGCTTCGGATAGCGCGCGGTCTCCTGCTCGATCCGCTCGCTCAGGCGGGTCGCATCGACGCCGAGCTTGTTGAGAATCGGTACGACGATCCCTTCGGCCTGGCCGAGCAGGGCGAGCAGGAGATGCCCGTCATAGACGAGAGGATTGCCGTGCTCCCGAGCGATCGAAATTGCTTCGTTGAATGCCTCGGCCGCCTTGACGGTGAGACGATCAGCGTTCAACATGCGTTGCGCCTATGTGCTAAGGTACATTATCAGATGCGACGTAAAGCTATATTTTCGAACAAATTGCAAACCAAGCACAATGGAAAATTGTCATATCATCACAGCGCTTTCAAGGGCAACTGCAGCCGTGCCGTCGACGTCGACTTTCCATCGCTGGCGGGCAATCCGGCATGGAGCGCCGTTGACCGGTGCCCGCCTTCGTCCTAGCCTTGCCGCATGATACGCGCCCCGCTCGCATGCTGTTTCGCATTCCTGCTCGCGATTGCATCCGGATGCGGTCGCACGCACGCCGCAAGTCTCGGCATGCCCGACTCCACCTTCGTCTCGACGCTCAACGAGCTCAGGCGAATCGAGTCCGACACTTCGCTCGATGTCACGATGCGTGACTCCACGCGCCGTCTCATCCTGCGCCGGCACAAGGTGACGAGCACGCAGCTCGAGAGCGCGTCGCGGATCCTCGCGCAGTCGCCTGCGCGCGCAAGCGACCTCTGGCGTCAGATCGAGAGCGTATCGCGGCCGACGCCGCCCAAGCCCGCAGTCACGACAACACCAACTGCCGCGCCGAGCAACAATCATCCCGTCCAGCACTGAAAATCGAATGCGCGAAGACGGTAGGCGTCATCGCGCATTCGAGAATTACTTGATCACGATCATCTTCTTTGCCACCGCGCGTCCCTCGACCTCGATCCGGTAGAGGTACACGCCCGACGGGATCTCCTGGGAGCTGTTCAGATAGTTGCCGTCCCAGAAGGCCGCGTAGCTGCCACAGTGGAGCTGGAGGTTCACGACCGGCTTGCCGGACTGTCCCTCCCCGCCAATTAGAACGGGAATGGCCACGAGCTGTGCGAGCACGTTGTAGATCCTGAGTGTGACGCGATAGCTACGGGTCGCATCCGGGCAGGTCGGCGGATCTCCAAGGGTGAAGGGGATGGTCGTGGCCGGGTTGAAGGGATTCGGGTAGTTCTGGCCAAGCTCGAACCCGGGGCTGCGCTCAAGGGGAGGCTTCGCAGAGGTGGAGTCCTGCGCCGCTCCCGCAGTCGGCACGAGCGCGCCAAGGGCGAGCACTGCCAACAGTGCGGCCCAGCGGTGCTTCATGTGCCTTCTCCATACGGACGAGTGTCGGCGCTACTCTCTCTCCTGCCAAAAGGCCCTAATACGCGAACAGACGCGAACTTAGACATGGACTAGAGGGGTGTCAAGCAATTCGCAGCGCGCGACCCGCACGCGCCGGACGAGGACGGCGCAGCTCATCGCGCGACCAGCGCGCCCTGCTCCCAGGCGTCGAATGCGCGAAGGGGGCGGCCGTCCGCCAGGTGCTGCTGCAGGAACTCGCGCAGGAGCCGCTGATGCGCCTTCGCAGCCCGCGAATCGCACTCCTCCAGCCTCCGCCCCTGCGTCCACGCGGCGATGGCGCTGCGCGCCGCGAGCGGCAGGCGGCGGCCTCCGGGATAGAGGCGCGCGCATCGCTCGCAGAGCACCCCGCCCGCCGTGTGGCTGAACGGGAGTTCGCCCTCGACGTCGATGGCGGCGTGACAGGACGCGCAGGTGTCGATCGTTGGCGCGAAGCCCATTTCCGCCACGAGCCGCCACGCGCCCGAGAGCGTCGCCTCGATCGCGACCTCTTCCTGCGCCACGGCAAGTCGATCGAGCGCGTCGGCGAGTACCTCGAACAGCGCGACCGACACGTCGTCCGCGCCGCTGAAGCGCAGCACGAGCTCGGCCAGCACGGACGCGCCCGCAAAGCGTCCCATGTCCTCGCCGAGCTCCGCGCGCGAGCGCGTGACGTCGAAGGAGGCGAGCGTCTGCAGATCGCGCCCGTCCTTCAGCTGCAGCTGCGCTGCACCCTCGGCGAAGAGATCGAGCGCGCTGCCGAAGCGGCTCTTCGAGCGTCGCGCCCCTCGCGCGAGCACCGATTGCAGCCCCGCATCCCGCGTCGCAAGACGCAGAATGCGGGAAGTCTCCGAGTAATCGAAGACGTGCAGCACAAT